>JAKAMD010000088.1 GCA_021823875.1 Pseudomonadota bacterium
CGCGTAGAGCTGCTTCTGCAGGCCGGCGATTTCCTTGGCCAACCCCTCTTCCTTGCCGTTGCCGTCGAAATCGCCCTTGGTCGACATGCGGATATTGGCCAAGTCGGCCAGTTCGTTGACGCCCTTATGACATCCGCCGCAGCGGTCGATCTTCACCTCGCCGGTATGCGGCTGGTGGCAGCCGGTGCAGGTGCTCACGTTCGGCATGTGGGCAAAGCGGCCGACGTATTTCTTGCCGTCGTATTGGTAGCCGACCTTGGCTTCGCCGCCGTAGATCGTGGCGCCGGCACCGAAGAAATGCACATGGATGAAATTGAGCTTGGGATTCGGCTTATCCAGCGGCATCCCGGCGATCGCCTTGTTCACGCTAGCCGTCGACTCGCGGCCCTGGTGGCAGGTCATGCACAGGTTGGCGTCGTTGTTACCGGTATCGACTGTCACCCCGCTTGGGAATGTCACCTTGGACACCGTCTGGCGCGCATAGGTCAGCATGTCGGCGTGGCAATTGGTGCAGGCCAAACCATTCTTGACGTGTTGCGCCGGCCCGTTCTTGCCTTCCTTGAGGTATTCCGGGACGCCGACAGCGCTATGACACCGCGCGCACACGGGCGGAATAGCTTTCTGCTTGTCCCAGTAATGGAACGCCTCGGCATTGCGGTTGAAGTGCCCCTGCCAGAACTCGAGTTTCACGCCCACCTCGGCCTTTTCGGCAGCCGAGCTCGGCGCGAACCCCAAAATAAAAGCCGCCAACAGGGCGGCAGCTACAACGGCGATATCGCGTAGAAACGAATATTTGGCAGGCATGACGCTCTCCATATCGACCGGATCGGAGTCGCGAAAACGATCCAGTTTCGATAGAGGCTTTGCGTCAGTGTTGGCATTGACCCACGTCAACAGGGTCGGCTGTCAAAATCAATTTTCACAACGACCCATCCACCGAGGACGGATCGTGCCGCAACAAGATGTCGTGGTTAGCGCGCCGTGAATGCTCTCAGGCGGCGACGCTCTTGGCCGCCATGCTCTTGGCCGCCATGGTCGCGACCGCGGTTGAACCCGCCATCGGCGCATCGACCTTGAGCGCATTGATCATGTCGAGGGTCGCAAGTTCGACCCGGTTGCGCCCGCGTTCCTTGGCGATGTAGAGCGCATGGTCGGCTTGCGCCAGCAACTCCGGCACATCGAGCACCGGACCACTGCAATGGACCAGACCGACGCTCACGGTGGCGCCAACCGGACGACCATCGACCTCCTGCGCGGCCCTGGCGAAATTCTCGCGAATACGCTCGGCCACCATGACCGCCTTTTCCGCGTTGGTATCGGTGAGCACGGCGGCAAACTCCTCACCGCCGAGGCGACCGAGCAGGTCCGACGCACGCACCGACTGCCGCGCGCTCTCGGTGAATATTTCCAGCACGCGGTCGCCCAAAGCGTGGCCGAAGCGGTCGTTGATCGACTTGAAATGGTCGAGATCGATCAGCAGCACGGCCGTCGGCTTCGGCTTGCCGCTGTGGCGCTTGGCGAGCTGCGCGGCATCCTGCACAAAGGCACGCCGGTTTGAAATACCGGTGAGCGGATCGACCATGGCAGCCGTGCGATGGCGCAGCTCGGTGCGTTCCTTGGCCATCGCCAGCAGGATGAAGGCGATCGAAATGGTGAACAGCAGCGCCTCGAAGCTGAGCACAGTCAGCCAGACGCTGTTGTACACGTGGCTGTTGGACGACCACGGCAACAGCGTGACCAGCGGCGTGCGCAGCAAGAACAACGAACCGTGCGCGAACAGCATGAAGATCGCCGGCCAGCGCGAGACCAGCTGCTCGTCGCGCCCGCGCCAGAACTCGAAGGCCGTAAGCCAAGTATAAGCAGTTATGATGCCGGACGCGATCAGCGCGCGGATCACGACCGCGTCGGAAAGCACCGGCAGACGGCACACCAAGAGCCAGATCACCGCGCCCGTCACCATATAGATCGGCTCGACCGGCCGCCCGTCGAACACGCGCGCTCCGGTCCACGTCACGGCGAAGGCCGTGAACAGCAAGGCATTGGCAAGATCAATGGAAACGAAGTCGGGTACCGTCCCGTACATGCCGAAAATCGTGACCGACGCGGCGCGCAGGAGGTGCGCAAAGCCCCACCAGGCGACAGCATGGATGCTGGTGTTCTGCACCCAGGCAAAGAGCAGCAATAGCCCTAGAATGGCCTCCACATAGATCGTCACCATGAAAAGGGTATTGACGTCCAAATTCATCGGCTCGGTATCCGTCGCAACGACGCCCGCCAGAAACTCAGCCACGTCCGCCGGTTCGACGAATAGTTCCGCGGGGAAAATAAGTCGTGAATTCGCCCTGATACCTTCGCGCTAAGCGCCGGTATGGTTTCGAACACGTTTCCAAATTATCGGCAAATACCAGCTTCTCGGGATCACGGTGAGGAATACACGCCCAAAGGCGGGTTCGGCGCCAGCGCGTCGCGGTCCGCCGCCGTTTTCGGGCTACGGCGTTCTCGATCATTCCACAGGCCTAACCCGGCCTTGTAGGCCTGCGGAGGCTCCACTAGGGTCGCAGGCATCCCTGGGACGCGGTGGAATAAGGCATGAAATTCAGCGACGGCATCGTCGAGGCGATCGGCAACACTCCCCTGATCAAGCTCGAACGCGCTTCGGCGGCGACCGGCTGCACCATCCTGGGCAAGGCCGAGTTCATGAATCCGGGCGGGTCGGTAAAGGACCGCGCCGGCCGCCAGATAATCCTGGAGGCGGAGGCGCGCGGTGAATTGCGCCCCGGCGGGCTGGTCGTGGAATCGACCGCCGGCAACACCGGCATCGGGCTGGCGCTGGTCGCCAATGCGCGCGGCTACCGCACGCTGATCGTCATCCCCGAGACGCAGAGCCAGGAGAAGAAGGACATGCTGCGGCTGTGCGGCGCCGAACTGGTCGAAGTTCCGGCAATCGCATACAGCAATCCCAACAATTATCAGCATGTCGGCCGCCGGCTCGCGGAAGAGCTCAAGCAGCGCGAGAAGAATGGCGTCATCTTCGCCGACCAGTGGAACAATCTCGACAACCGCAAGGCCCATTACGTCTCGACCGGCCCTGAAATCTGGGCGCAGACCGAGGGCAAGATCGACGGCTTCATCTGCTCCATCGGCACCGGCGGCACCCTCGCCGGCACGGCGGCCTACCTGCGCGAACAGAAGAAGGACATCGTGATCGGCGTCGCCGACCCGCGCGGGGCGGCGATGTATCACCTGTTCAAGGACGGCGAAGCGAAAGCAACCGACGGCGGCTCGATCACCGAAGGCATCGGGCTCGGCCGCGTGACGCCGATCATTCAGGACTTGCATGTCGACAAGCCCTACCTCATCCCTGACGAGGAAGCGCTGCCGCTGATCTTCGACGTGCTCGAGCACGAGGGCCTGTGCCTCGGCGGCTCCTCCGGCATCAACATCGCCGGCGCCATCCGGCTCGCCAAGGCTCTCGGGCCCGGACACACCCTTGTGACGGTGCTCGCCGATAGCGGCACGCGCTATCAGTCGAAGCTGTTCAATCCCGACTTCCTGCGCACTAAGAAGTTGCCGGTGCCGGAATGGCTGGACCGGAAATCGGATATCAAGCCGCCATTTGTTTCAAACTGAGTGCAGCATGCCGACCGAATGCCTGTTCCGCGAGGACTCCTATCGCAAGGATTGCCTGGCGCGCGTGGTTGCGCTCACCGAGCAAGGCGGCATCGTGCTTGATCGCACGGTGTTCTACGCGACCTCGGGCGGCCAGCCCGGCGACAGCGGCACGCTGACCAAAGCCGACGGCACGACCGTGCCGATTGCCACCGCGGTCTATACCGACGCCGCCAAGAGCGAGATCGCACATGTGCCGGCACTGGGTGCCCCCGCCCTTGCCGTCGGCGACGAAGTGACGGCCGCGATCGACTGGGACAAGCGCTATGCGCGCATGCGCATGCACACCGCCATGCATCTGTTGTCCGCCGTGCTGCCTTATGCGGTGACCGGCGGGTCAGTGGGCGATGTCGAAAGCCGCCTCGACTTCGACATCCCGGAGGCTGGCCTCGACAAGGATGCCGTCACCGCCAAGGTCAACGAGATGATCGCGACCAATGCGGCCGTCTCCAGCCGTTGGATTACCGACGAAGAGCTCGCCGCCAATCCGGGCCTGGTCAAGACCATGTCGGTCAAGCCGCCAATGGGCACCGGCCGCGTGCGCTTGATCGAGATCGGCGGGCTCGACCTGCAGCCCTGCGGCGGCACCCATGTGCGCAGCACAGGGGAAATCGGCCAAGTGCGCGTGACGCAGATCGAGAAAAAGGGCAAGCAGAACCGGCGCGTGCGCCTGGCCTTCGCATAACACGCGGTCCCACCACGAAAGTGAGCACACCATGAGCGAATCCCACCAACCGGCGAACCGCTGGTTCAAATCGACGGCGTGGCTGGCCAGCGAGCTCGACAATCCCGGCGTCGTCGTGGTGGATGCCTCCTATTATCTCACCACGCAGAACCGCAATGCCAAGGCCGAATATCTCAAGCAGCATATTCCGGGGGCGGTGTTCTTCGACATCGATGCCGTCGCCGACCATTCGACCGACCTGCCACATATGTTGCCAGGCCCTGCGCAGTTCGGCCAAGACCTCGGCAAGCTCGGCATTGCGGAGACCGATACCATCGTGGTCTATGACGGCACCGGGCTCTATTCGGCGCCGCGCATCTGGTGGACCCTGCGCATTTTCGGTGCCAAGAACGTCTTCATCCTCGACGGTGGCCTGCCGGCCTGGCTGGCGGAAGGCCGGCCGACCGAAGCCGGCGAGGTCAAGCTTCCGGCCAAGAAATTCAGTGCCACCATGGATACCGGCGCGGTGGCCATGGTCGCCGACGTGCAGATGGCTCTCAACGATGGCAGCGCTCAGGTGATCGATGCCCGCTCGGCCGGACGCTTTGCCGGCACCGAACCCGAGCCGCGCCCGGGCTTGCGTTCCGGCCATATGCCCGGCGCCTTCAACGTGCCATTCCCCGAGATCATGGAGAATGGACGGCTGGCGTCACCGGAGACAATCAAGCAGGCCTTCGCCAAGGCCGGTGTCGATACCGACAAGCCGGCGATCACCTCCTGCGGCTCCGGCGTCACCGCCGTGCTGCTGGCCCTCGCCTTCGATGCGATCGGCAAGCCGCTGCCACGCATCTATGACGGCTCCTGGGCTGAATGGGGCAGCCGGCCGGACCTGCCGGTGGAGAAGGGCTAGAGAGCAACCGAAAAGCCTGCATTTAAATGAGAACTCGCAACCATCCATCCGAACTCGGCTTTTTGGCGGTCGCCGGAGTCGTCGCCGGCCTCGAGCTGGTGCTCGAAGCGATCGGTCTCGTCGTCCGGTACTATCAGTCGGGCGTAGATGGCGATCTTGGCTGGCGATTTGACGCCGGCGTCGTCCTGCCGGCCCTGCTCCTTGCGCTCCTCTACGCCGCCGGGTTGCGCAACTCGTCAAAACAGGCCGCAGAACATTCGCGAATTTGGCGGCATTTCGCGTTTTTCAGTGGCCTCGCCATCGTCTTGCTCGCACTCGAATCTCCATTCGACGCGATTGCCGACGGGCTCTTTGTGGCTCACCAACTCCAGCACATGACGCTCGCCATGATCGTCCCACTGCTCATTGTGCTGGCGGAGCCTCAGGCAATGCTCCTGCGCGGGCTGCCCCGCGCCGTGCGACGCTCCATTGTGCGCAGCTTTTTCGGCAGCCGCTTATTCAGCGTATTGCGCATGATCGCCCATCCAGCGGTCGCTACGCTGCTTTATATCGGGATCAATTATTTCTGGATGCTGCCGCGCATTCACGATTTCGCGCTCGAAAATGAGCCCATCCATGACCTTTTGCACGCAACCCTGCTCGCCGCCGGACTGATATTTTTCTGGCGCGGCCTCGATCCGCGACCCTATCCGCTCGGCCCGTCTCTCGGCGCCCGGCTATTCATGTTCTGGCTGGCCGCGATGTCCGACATCTTGCTCGGTTCTTTCCTCGCCTTCAAAAGCGTGAGTCTTTATCTGGCCTATGGGCCCTCACCCCATCTCTTTGGCATCAGCGCCCTCGACGACGAGCTCTATGGCGGCCTGACAATGTGGATTCCGGGTGGCGGAATGTTCGCCTTTGCGACGGTGCTCGCGATCCGTCGTATGGCCAGCGATGAAGAACGTCGTACGGCGCACCTGCCGGATGCAGTCGCGGTGACGACAGCTGAATCCTTCGCGCGTCAGCATGCCGCCAACCGCAAGATGGCGCTCGGCCTTGCCGCTTTCGCGGTCGTCGTGGTGCTGATAACGATTGCGACCGCGGTCTTATATCACTACGCGACATCGCACGCGCTGCTCGCGCTCCGCTGATGAGGTAGCATCTCTCAGCGCAGAATTTGACTCAAAAACAGCTTCGTCCGTTCATGCTGCGGATGGGCGAAGAATTCCTCCGGCACGTTGGCCTCGACGATCTGGCCTTCGTCCATGAACACCACGCGGCTCGCCACCTGGCGGGCGAAGCCCATCTCGTGGGTGACCACCAACATGGTCATGCCGTCCTCGGCCAGCTGCACCATGGTGTCGAGCACTTCCTTGACCATTTCCGGGTCAAGCGCCGAGGTCGGCTCGTCGAACAGCATGATCTTCGGGCTCATGCATAGCGCGCGCGCAATCGCGACGCGCTGCTGCTGGCCGCCGGAAAGCTGGCCCGGATATTTGTCGGCCTGCTCGGGGATCTTCACGCGCTTGAGATAATGCAGCGCGATCTCGTCGGCCCGCTTTTTCGGCAGCTTGCGCACCCAGATCAACGCCAGCGTGCAGTTCTCCAGCACGGTCAGATGCGGGAACAGGTTGAAGTGCTGGAACACCATGCCGACTTCGCGCCGCACCTCGTCGATCTTCTTGAGGTCATTGGTCAGCTCCACGCCGTCGACCACGACGCGGCCGGACTGATGCTCCTCCAGCCGGTTGATGCAGCGGATCATGGTCGATTTGCCGGAGCCGGACGGCCCGCAAATCACGATGCGCTCGCCCCCCATAACGCGCAGATTGATGTCGCGCAGCACGTGAAAATCGCCGTACCACTTGTTCATGCCAACCATCTCGACCGCCACCGGCGTCTCGAGCTTGCTCGGCTTGATCTGGTTCGCGGCATCATCGGTCATGGGCCATCACTCAACGTTTATCGCTGGCGGCAAGGCGGGCTTCCATGGCGCGCGCATAACGCGACATGCCGTAACAGAAGATGAGGTAGAAAACCGCCGCCACCGCGTAGCCGGTGGTCGAGGTAACCGGGGTCGCCCATTTCGGATCGATACGCGCGACCTCGATGGTATGCAGAAAATCGAAAATGCCGATGATCAGCACCAACGACGTATCCTTGAACAGGCCAATATAGGTGTTGACGATGTTCGGGATGGTGATCTTCAAGGCCTGCGGCAAAATGATCAGCCGCATCATCTGCGGATAGCGCAGGCCCACCGCCATGGCACCTTCATATTGACCGCGCGGAATCGCCTGCAGGCCGGCGCGCACCACCTCCGCCATGTAAGCCGAGGCGAACAGCGCAATACCGATCATCGCCCGCAACAGCTTGTCCGGTTCGTATTGCTGCGGCACGAACAGCGGCAGCATCACGCTCGCCATGAACAGCACCGTGATCAGCGGCACGCCGCGGACGAATTCAATGAATATGACCGAGAACAACCGCACCGCCGGCTTGGGCGAGCGCCGTCCGAGCGCCAACACGATGCCGACCGGCAGCGACACCACAATACCGACCGACGCCAGGACGATGGTCACCAGCACGCCGCCCCACAAAACGGTATCCACCACCGGCAGCCCGATGGCCGGAAAACCGTGCAGCAGGATGAAGGAGCCGATCGGCAACACGACGAAAAAGTAAATCGCGCCAAGATCGCGGCGCGGGGCGTTCAGCCACAGCAGCCAGGCCACACCAATCGCGAGCATGGCGAAGAACACGTTCACCCGCCAGCGCAGCGGGATCGGATAGGAGCCGTAAACGAAATAGGCCGCGCGCTCATAGACGAACGGCCAGCAGGCGCCGATCGGGCGGTGCTGCACGATCTCGCGGCAGGCATCGCGGTCGGCGCCGCTCCATACCGCGTCGATCAGCAGGAATTTCAGCAATTCCGGGATCGCCCAGATCAGCAGCAGCGCGATGATGATCGTCAGCACGATATTGAACGGCGTCGACAATAGGTTCGCGCGCAGCCAGCCGAGCGCGCCGGTCATGGCCACCGGCGGCGGCTGCGGCGGAATCTGCGCACGGCGCACGAACGCGATTTCGGTGACGGCCAGATCGCCTTCGGCGATGGTCATGGTGGCACCCTCACCGTTCCACCAGCGCCATGCGCCGGTTGTAGAGGTTCATCGCCAACGACGTCGCGAGACTGATGGTGAGATAGACCGCCATGGTGATGGCGACCACCTCGACCGCCTGGCCGGTCTGGTTGAGCACGGTGCCGGTAAACACCTGCACAAGATCCGGATAACCGATCGCCACCGCCAGCGAGGAATTCTTGGTCAGGTTCAGATATTGGTTGGTCAGCGGCGGGATGATCACGCGCATCGCCTGCGGCACCACGATCAGCCGCAGCGTCGGTCCCGGCCGCAACCCCAGCGAATAGGCCGCCTCCGTCTGCCCGCGCGACACCGCCAGGATGCCAGCGCGCACCACCTCGGCGATGAAGGCGCCGGTATAGATCGACAGGCCGAATAGCAGCGCCAGGAATTCCGGCTGCACGCCGACACCGCCGATGATGTTGAAACGCCCCGCCTCCGGGTAGTCGAACAGCACCGGAACGCCGAGCAGCGCCGCGACGATCGCCGGCAAGCCGACGATCAACCCGGCCGAGACCCAAAACACCGGCGCCCGCTGGCCGGTCCGCATCTGCCGCCGCCGCGCCCAAAAGTGGAAGCTGACCGACGCCACGACGCCGATGATAAAGGCACCGGTCACCCAGTCGAAATCGGGCTGCAACACCGGCTCTGGCAGGATCAGGCCGCGGTTGTTGAGGTAGATGCCGCCCGGAAACCTGTAGCTCTCGCGCACGATCGGCAACGCCTTGAGCACGGCGTTGTACCAAAACAGCAGCTGCAGCAAGAGCGGGATATTGCGAAGGGTCTCGACATAGCCGCTCGCCACCTTGGCCACCAGCCAGTTCTTCGACAGCCGCGAGATGCCGATGACGAAGCCGATGATGGTGGCAAAGAAAATGCCGAGCCCGGCCACCAGCAGCGTATTGAGCAGGCCGACCCAGAAGGCGCGGCCATAGGTCGAGACGTCCGCGTTGTAGGGGATCAGTGTCTGGCTGATGTCGAAGCCGGCGGTGGTATTCCAGAAACCGAAGCCGGAAGCGATATGGGCGCGGCGCAGGTTCTCGATGGCATTGCTGGCGGCGCCATAGACCAGGAATGCAATGAACACGCACAGCACGACCTGATAGAAGATGCTGCGGATCTTGGGATCGTTGTAGAACGCGACACGCGCGGTGCTTGCGCCCGTCGTAAGGTCGGTCGACATGGGTCCCCTCGCCGTTCGGCCGACGGCGCCTGTTCACGTCCTCTTGTTATTCACGACCGCCGCCGGCCCCTGAGCCGGCGGCTGCCGGTGCCCCCCAATCAGCGGATCGGCGGCGCGTATTGGATGCCACCCTTGTCCCACAGCCGGTTCAAGCCGCGGTTGATCTTGAGCGGCGATCCCTCTCCGACATTGCGCTCGAACACTTCGCCGTAATTGCCGACCAGCTTGATGATACGCACCGCCCAGTCCTTGGTAAGACCGAGCTGCTCGCCGTAATTACCCTCGGTGCCGACGAAGCGTTTGATCGCCGGATTGGTCGACTTCGTCATATCGTCGACATTCTTCTGGGTGATGCCCAGCTCTTCGGCGTTGATCATCGCGAACAGCACCCACTTCACCACCGTGAACCACTGGTCGTCGCCCTGGCGCACTACCGGTCCGAGCGGCTCCTTGGAGATGATCTCGGGCAGGATGATATGGTCGGCCGGATTGGCCAGCCGCAACCGCTCGGCATAGAGACCGGAGGCGTCGGTTGTGTAGGCGTCGCAGCGCCCGGCGTCATAGGACTTCACCGCCTCGTTGGCGGTGGCGAAGGTCACCGTCTTCACCTGCATCTTATGAGCGCGGAAATAGTCGGCCAGATTGAGCTCAGTGGTGGTGCCCTGCTGCACGCAGATCGAAGCGCCGTTCAGTTCGAGCGCCGAATTCACCTTCAGCGACTTGCGCACCATGAAGCCCTGGCCGTCATAGTAATCGACGCCGGTGAAGCTCAGGCCGAGCGAACTGTCGCGCGAACTCGTCCAGGTGGTATTGCGCGACAAAACGTCCACTTCACCCGATTGCAGCGCGGTGAAGCGGTCCTTGGCGGTCAGCGGCACGAATTTCACTTTATTGGGGTCGTTCAAGACCGCCGCCGCGATGGCGCGGCAGACATCGACGTCAAGACCGGTCCAGTGCCCCTGCGCGTCGGGCAACCCGAAGCCGGCCAAGGTGCCGTTAGCGCCGCAGTTGAGCATACCGCGCTGTTTGACGGTCTTCAGCGTCTGGGCGGACGCGCCTTGCGCAAACACGATTGCGGCAAGCGCTAAAAGAATGGCGATGCGTTTCATATGACGGCCTCTGTGCGTAAACTCGGTTTACGGTGCTCCCTGCGGACGGGCGAAATCCTGTGGCCGCCAGACGTCCGCGCGGCAGCCCCCAATATTGATTTTCCGGCCCATTTACCCCAAGGCCCCTCGCC
>JAKAMD010000522.1 GCA_021823875.1 Pseudomonadota bacterium
GGTGCACAAGGTCCAGTAGAAGTTGAGCTTACCGTCCTTCAGCATCCGGTCCTGCAACACGGCGTGGAAGCCCGGTTTTCCCGGGATCGTTCCCGCTGGCAGCTTCCATATCTGCTCGGCGATTTCGCGGTGCTTGGGGTTCATTACCACCATATCGGCGGGGAGCCGGTGCGCGAAGGTGCCCACCTCGCGCGCGGTGCCACACGCCGAAGGCTGGCCGGTCAAGGAGAACGGTCCATTGCCGGGTTCGGCAATCTTGCCGGTCAGCAGGTGCACGTTGTAGACCATGTTGTTGACCCAGGTGCCGCGCGTGTGCTGGTTGAAGCCCATGGTCCAGTACGACACCACCTTGGTCTTGGGGTCGGCGTAGAGCTTGGCGAGCGCTTCGAGCTTGTCCTTCGGCACGCCGGTAAGCGCGGAAACCTTGTCGGCGGTGTAATCCGACACGAATTGTTTGAATTCGTCGAAGGTGATCGGACTTGCCGCATTCGGGTCGCCCTTCGGTTTGCCGTCGGCGCCCGGGTAGCCATTGTTGTTGGCCGCCTGCTCCAGCGGATGGTTGGGGCGCAGACCGTAGCCGATATCGGTGACCCCTTTGGCGAAGTTGACGTTCTTCTTGACGAAGTCCCCGTTCACGCTGCCCGACTGGATGATGTAATTGCAAATATAGTTCAGGATCGCGAGATCGGTCTGCGGCTTGAATATCAGCTCGAGATCCGCCAGTTCGCAGCTGCGGTTGGAGAAGGTCGAGAGCACGGCGACCGTGACCTGCTTGGCGGTGAGCCGCCGGTCGGTGAGCCGCGACCACAGGATCGGGTGCATCTCGGCCATGTTCGCGCCCCACAGCACGAATGCATCGGCGTGCTCGAGGTCGTCGTAGCAGCCCATCGGCTCGTCGATGCCGAAGGTGCGCATGAAGCCGGCGACCGCCGAGGCCATGCAGTGGCGCGCGTTGGGGTCGATGTTGTTGGAGCGCAGTCCCGCCTTCATGAACTTGGCGCCGGCGATGCCCTCCCAGATCGTCCATTGGCCGGATGCGAACATGCCGACCGAAGTCGGACCTTTCGCTTTCAGCGCAGCCTTGCACTTCTCTTCCATAATGTCGAAGGCCTGCTTCCAGCTGATCGGCACGAACTCTCCGTTCTTGTCGAACTTGCCGTCTTTCATGCGCAGCAGCGGGCGCGTGAGCCGGTCCTTGCCGTACTGGATCTTGGCGAGAAAATAGCCCTTGATGCAATTCAACCCTTTGTTGACCGGCGCGTCCGGGTCGCCCTGCATCGCGACCACGCGGCCGTCCTTCACGCCGATCAGCTCGCCGCAGCCGGTGCCGCAGTAACGGCACACGCCCTTATCCCAGCGGATGCTCTTGTCCTCGGCCATGGCGGCTGCCGCGCCGGCTGGCAGGGTGATGCCCGCCGCGGCAGCAGCGGCGGCGGCCGCGTTCGCTTTGATGAATTCGCGCCTGTTGAGTTTCATTTGTCCGACTCCTGTGGTAGACCATCGTCGCAATACTGGTAGACGAGCGATGCGGAGATCACGCCGTCCAGTTGGTGCAGCTTGAGAAAAACGTCCGACGGCGCGTATCCCTCGCCGTCCTCAATGGTGAGGATTAGGCGGCCATCATCGCCGTCGGCGTGGATTTCGACGCCCGGCATCGCCAATAAGTCCTTGCGCACGCCGCCGAGCTTCTCCGGCCGCGCACGCAGAATTACGCTTGAAATGTCCACTGGTTCGCTCCTTTAGGCTGTTACTTCGGTTTCGCCGTGCCGCATCGCAATTGCCCCGACCGGGCACACGCCATAACAGGCGCCGCAGCCGGTGCAGGTATCGATTTCGATATTTGGCGCGGCCACGCCACCTGGGCGCAGCTTGAACCGGATCGCGCGTGTCTCGCAGGCATCGCCACAGGAGCGGCAAACGACCGGCTTCAGCGCAATGCATGCCGCGCCGATCCCGGCTTTGACCGACCACGCGGCACCCGCTTCGCGCCGCAGCGCGGCGGCTTCACACGCCTGCACGCAGTCGCCGCAAAAAGTGCACTCGCCGCGCGCGAAATCGGCTCTGGGAAAACCATCTTGCCCGCGGACGATTATGCGGGTGGGACAAGCCGTGCGGCAGGCATCGCAACGGGTGCAGCGCTCGACGAATTGCGGTTCGCGCAAGGCCCACGGCGGACGCACCGGCATGCCGATGCCGTAGAAGTCGCCGCGCAAGAACTGTCTTCGCAATGCCCGCATTGCCCCTTGCCTCCGCGTAGTGGTTTCTAACGATTCTGCCGGTGTCGTGGCGCTACATCCACATCATTGACAAGAACCGATACAACGTCTTGGTGAACGGCGGGGCAGCGCAGTTTAGAAAAATGGCGGGAGAGCGGCAGCCCGTACGTTCGCCTAGAGCGCGACTACTCCTGCATCAAAACTTTCTTCCACTCCACCATGGCTCGTGTGAGTCTGGTGGAAAGTTCTGCGAATTCATCATAATGATGTTGCAGCATTCCCTC
>JAKAMD010000089.1 GCA_021823875.1 Pseudomonadota bacterium
CAGCTGTTCGATCTCCTCGCCGATGGCGCGCGCTTCTTCCTCCGAGTCCCAGCAGGAGGTGACGGTGACTTTCTCGCCCGGCACGTCCTCGGTGTGCAGCGTCTTGCCGAGCCGGCCCTCGTTGTGGGCGATCAGATGGGAGGCCGCGGCGAGGATGTGGCCGGTGCTTCGATAATTTCGTTCAAGTCGCACAACTTTGGCGCCTGGAAAATCGTGTTCAAAGCGCAGGATGTTGTCGACTTCCGCCCCGCGCCAGCCATAGATCGACTGGTCGTCATCGCCGACGCAGCAGATGTTTTTCTTTTCTTTCTCCCCGTTCTTCTCTTCTGTCATCCCGGGGCGCGCCACACCCTCTTCTGTCATTCCGGGGCGCGCTTCATTTTCTTCTGTCATTCCGGGGCCGGCCGAAGGCCGGAGCCCGGAATCCAGAGCCACATCGTCGGTGCCTTGCGCCCTGGATTCCGGACCCGCCGCTTCGCGGCGTCCCGGAATGACGGGAACGGAAGCCACCGGCTGCGCCAGCAGCCTGAGCCAGAGATACTGCGCCACGTTGGTGTCCTGGTACTCGTCCACCAGGATGAACTTGAACCGTTGCTGGTACTGCTTGAGCACGTCCGGGTGCTCGCGGAACAGGCGGATGCATTCCAGCAGCAGGTCGCCGAAATCGGCGGCGTTGAGCGTCTTCAGCCGCTCCTGGTAGGCGGCGTAGAGCTTCTTGCCCTTGCCGTTGGCGAAACCGGCCGCCTCGCCGGCGGGCACCTGCTCGGGGGTGAGCCCGCGGTTCTTCCAGCCGTCGAGGATGGCGGCGAACACCCGCGCCGGCCAGCGCTTTTCGTCGAGCTTCTCGCTTTCCAGCAGCTGCTTGATCAGGCGGATCTGGTCGTCGACGTCGAGAATCGTGAAATTCGACTTCAAACCGACCATTTCGGCGTGGCGGCGCAGGATTTTGACCCCGATCGCGTGGAAGGTGCCGAGCCACGGCATGCCCTCGACGACATGACCGACCATATGGCCGATCCGTTCTTTCATTTCGCGGGCGGCTTTGTTGGTGAAAGTCACCGCCAGAATTTCGCCCGGCCGCGCCCGCCCGAGATTGAGGATGTGTGCAATGCGAGTGGTCAACACCCGCGTCTTGCCGGTGCCGGCGCCGGCCAGCACCAGGACCGGCCCGTCCACGGTCTCGACCGCCTGCCGCTGTTCCGGGTTCAGATCGGCCAGATACGGCGCGCTGCGCGCACCCAAGGCGCGCGCGGCGATACCACCGGCGGCGGGTACGGGAGCCAGATCGGCGGGCTGGTGACGCTTGGGTTCGGCCATCTCTATGGGCGTGACGCTCGTGTTCGGCCATCGCCATGGACTGGTGATCGGCCATCTGATTCTTCTTCTACGGCAAAGATGGCATCCATGCGCCTCAATTGGGAGGGGCCAGTCACCGTCTCGTCCGCATCTTCCTACCGATTTGGCGGTGATTTCCGCAACTTAAGAGCAAGTCAGGGGGCCCTGCCGCTCGGGGACAAAGTGGCCCCTCTCATCGGCACTGGCCAAGACAGTGTCGGACTGGCGGTTGCCTTACTGGCAATGACACGCTTCAACGCCGGCGGTGCCGCAATTAGCCAATCGCCGGTTTCCCGGCGGACGCTTCGACTGCGGCGCTGCCGCTTTGACGCCGTCAGTATCGCGCGTCAGCCGGCTTCTTGTCTTTCGGCCAATCGTTCACCTTGGGCGGGAAGTCCGGGCGCGGCTGATGCGAAAAGTACGCCGCAACATCGACCGCTTCTTGATCCGACAGTCCGCCTTGCCCGAGCGGGAATTGATCGCGATAGCCAATCGGCATGTTTTGCTTGACGAAGGCCGCCGCCGTATAGGTGCGCGCCATTCCGGCGCCGATGTTGAACGATTGATCGCCCCAGAGCGGCGGGTAGATGAAACGGCCGTCGGCCTGCTTCAAACCTTCGCCGTCGCGGCCGTGGCAGGCGGCGCATTGTTGCGCATAAATCCGCTTGCCGTTTTCCAGATCCGGCTTGATGGCCATGCTGACCTTGCCGACGCCGCGGCCGGCAACCTTGTCTTGCGGCTTGGTGTCCCTCTTCATCCAGTCGAAATACGCCACCATTGCTTTCAGGTCGGCTGAGTCGGCCGCCAGCGCCTTGCCGTGCATGGATCGCAGGAAGCATCCGTTGATACGATCTTCGATCGTGATGACGCGGCCTGCCCGCGGCGCATAGCTGGGGAAGAAGGCCGACACACCAACGAAGGGCGAGCCATCGGCGACCGTTCCGGCGTTGAGATGGCAGCTTGTGCAATTCAACGCGTCGCCAACATTGTTTGGCAGCAGGGTGCTCGATTCAAGATGGAGCCGCATGCCGCGCACAAGCTGCTGCGCATTGGGGCGGGCCAGCATATCGGCGAAACGCGGTGTATCGAATTTGGAGGTATCCGTGACTTTGACGTTGAGCTCAGCCCGCATCTTCGCGACATCATTGGCGGCGAGCGGCTTGGTGACGTGCCCCCATTCGGTTCGAACGAAATTCAGAATCTCCGAGATCTCCCGATCGGACAAGCGGGCGAAGCCCGGCATGGTGAAGACGCGCCGGTGAGCGGCAGTTTCCGGCGTTTTCCAGCCAGTCAGTGCGACATGCAGCAGCGGCGTCGGATCGGCCGAAGCAACGGTTTGATTATTGGCGAGCGGCGGGAATATCTCGCTCACGCCCTTGCCGTCCTGCCGATGGCAGTCAACGCAGAACTGGACATAGCCCAATCCGCCGCGCGTCGAAAACAGATCGGCGGGAATCGCATCGGCGACCCGTGCGGGCGCCGGCGGCATCGCGATGTCATCTGTGCCCGGCGGTAGCGATTTCAGGTAAGTGGCGACGGCCAACAGATCGGCATCGGTAAAATTCTGCGTGCTGCGGTGAATCACCTCGACCATGCTGCCGGTGACCGTACCGAACGCGCCTTGCCCGGTTTTCAGTACGCGTACCGTGTCTTCAACGGTCCACAGGTTGCGCAGACTAAGGGCGCGCCAAGCCTCCAGCGTCTGGCCCGCAAGGTAATATCTGCCGTTGGAGCCGGCGTCGCTCATCGCCTTCTCCTGATAAGCGATGCCGCGCGGCGTGTGGCACGAGCCGCAATGCCCTAGGCCTTGGACAATATAGGCCCCGCGGTTCCAAACGGCGCTCTTCTTGGGGTCGGGTTTGAACGCGTCGCCTTCAAGAAATACCCAATTCCAGGGCGACAAGCCCCAGCGCATGCTGTACGGCCAGCGCATGTCGGAAGGTTTGTTGCGCTCGTGAACCGGCAGGACGCCATGCTGAAGATAGGCGTACAGCGCGCGCATGTCGTCGTCGCTGATCTTGCTGTAGGACGGATACGGCATCGCGGGATACAGATTGTGCCCGTCGGCTGCGACGCCGTGGCGCATGACGCGTTCGAATTGTTCGAACGAATACCTCCCGATTCCGGTCTCGCGATCCGGTGTGATATTGGTCGAATAGACGGTGCCCATGGGCGTGACGAGCGCGCGTCCGCCGGCCATGGCGGCGCCCTTGTCCGCGGTGTGGCAAGCGACGCAATCGCCGAGCAGCGAGACATATTTGCCGTGCGCGATGAGTGCGGCGCGCTGCTCCGCAGCGGACGATGCGGGCCCGGCATTTTTTGCAGTTGTGGCTATTTCACTTGCGTGAGCGCTGTAGCTCAGAAGCAGGACTGCGCCCAGGACGGCTCCCAAGCGATTTAGCGTGCGCATGGGTAAACCTTTCAAGAAGCTTTTGAAAGCTGCTCGCATGACTGAAGAAAAATGTCATTGAGGCAGGTCAACACGGAACATGGCGACCGCGCTGCGCATCACCGCTGCGCCGCGCCGGTTGTACCCGGGTGCGGCTTTACGTCTGCGGTACAATTATTTTCGTGAGTGACAAATCGCGTGTGACAATAAGGCGCGGCATTGCGGCCCGCGCCTACGCGTTCTTCGGCATGGTGATCCGCCGCCCGACCGCTTCCGGCACCGGCAGACGGCTGTGCGACGCTTTCATCGCCGCCAGCGAACGCATGACCGCGTCGGGAAACGGCGCCACTTTCTTGGCGGTCATGTCGACATGCAGCGTCATATTCTCGGAGGTGGCCGAGACCCAGCCTTCGGTGGCGTGGAACAGTTGCTCGAAATAATGGATGCGCTTGGCGTCGTAGTCGAGAAGCTGGAAGGTTACCCGCACCGGATCGCCTTCCTTGATCTCGCGCAGATAGCGCACATGCACTTCGGCGGTGAAGGTCGAATGCTTGTGCCGCTTGAGATAATCGTAGCCGATGCCGATCAGCTCATAGGCCTCGTCCACCGCGCGGTCGAACAGCACATTGTAATAGGCCATGTTGAGATGGCCGTTGTAGTCGATCCATTGCGGCTCGACCCGCATCAGCGAGGAAACGAAAGGCGCAAAGAAGACCGGATCGGGATCGTTGCGGTCGAGCATCTCAGAATCTTACTCGTTCGCTCGGTGCATCCTTCGCATTTTCCTTGCGCATGATCTTATCCGAAAACCGGTTCCCACTTTTCGGGATCATGCGCTGATCGGATACACCGCCTTTTCGCCGCTGAGCACGCGCGCCACGTCGGCGGCGCATTTGCGCTGCAGCTCGTTGAGCGCCTCGATCGAGTAGAACGCCGTGTGCGGCGTGATGATCACGTTGTCGCGCCCGAGCAGTTTGGAATCCTTGTCGAGCGGCTCGACCGTAACCACGTCGAGCGCGGCGCCGCCGACCTGGCCGGCATCGAGCGCGGCGATCAACGCCGGCTCGTCAATCAACGGCCCGCGCGCGGTGTTCACGATGTAGACGCCCTTCTTCATCTTGCCGAAGGCGTCAGCGTTCAAGAGGCCACGTGTCTGCGGCGTGAGCGGCGCGTGCACCGAGACATAGTCTGAACGCTTGTACAGCGTGTCGAGGTCGACGCTTTCCACGCCGGTGTCCGCGAACAGCTTTTTGTCGCAGTAGGGATCGTAGGCGATCACCTCCATGCCAAAGGCCTTGGCCTTGGGCACCACAAGCCGCGGAATGTGGCCAAAGCCGAGCAGACCGAGCACCGTGCCGGTAATGCGTGTGATCGGTTTTACCGCCGGCATCTCCCAGCGGCCGGCCTGCACCAGCCGGTTGGCGAGCGGGATCTTGCGGATCAGCGACAGCAGCAACGCCACGGTGTGGTCGGACACTTCGTGGATGCAGTAGTCGGGCACGTAATTGACCGCGATGCCTTTCTCCTTGCAGGTCGGTAGGTCGATATTGTCGACGCCGAGACCGAAGCGGCCGATCGCCTTGCAATTGGTGAGCTGCAGCAGCAGGTCGCGCGGCAGCTTGGCATAGGTGACCAGGATGGCATCGGCGTCCTTGGCCACCGCTAAAATGTCGTCCCCGCCCGTGCTCTTCGACATGCGAATGGTCGGATTGAGGCGCGCGAGTTCGCCGAGCGCCGGATCGAGGTTGCCAAATATGTTTTCGGTGATTGCGATGATGGGGCCGGCCATTGTCGTCACTCCAAGCTCGAACCAGGGTGGGTGCGGGCGGACCCTACGCCAGCCGGAGGGCGCCCGTCCACCGTACGGTTCCACGATCGGCCATGCACAAAAAACGATGCTTGGTCCGAGACTTGCAAGCAATTAACCAAACATTAACGATATCTGCACCGGCCTGGCAGACTCAGCTATCGTGCCTCCAAAATAAGGAGGCTGAGCATGCTCAACACGCTTGCTCGCGGAATGTATCTGTTCCTGCTGGCGATGATGCTCGTCAGCTGGGCGATGACGACCAGCAAGGGCGACGCCGCGCAACCGAAGGCGAATTCCGCGGTCGTCTATATGTTTTCGTGAGGTGTACTGCTGCGCAGGCCTAAGCCCGCGCAGCATTTCCGCGCCTGATCGGCTCTGCTAACGTCCGGCCGCAAAAGGACAGTGCAGAGGATTTGCCGATGGCCGTGGCCGAATTTGCCGCCAGTACCACCAGCCAGGACAGGCGCCGCGACCCGGCCGCCGTCGAGAAGGTCATCACGCAGCTTGCCGCCGTGTTCGGCAACCGCCTGGTGACCTCGCTCGCAGTGCGCGAGCAGCACGGCAATACACTCACCTGGGTCCCCAACCAGCCGCCCGATGCGGTGGTCTTCCCCCACAGCACCGAGGAAGTGCAGCGGATCGTGCGCCTCTGCGCCGCCCATGACGTGCCGATCATTCCCTTCGGGGTTGGCACCTCGCTCGAGGGTCATGTCAACGCGCCGTTCGGCGGCATCACCCTCGATTTTCGCGACATGAATAAGCTGCTCACGGTGCACGCCGAGGATCTCGACTGCGTGGTGCAGCCCGGCATCACCCGCAAGGCGCTGAATGAGCAACTGCGCGATACCGGACTGTTCTTTCCGATCGACCCCGGCGCCGACGCCACTCTGGGCGGCATGGCGGCGACGCGCTGCTCGGGCACCAATGCGGTGCGCTACGGCACCATGAAGGACGTGGTGCTGACGATGAAGACGGTGCTGGCGAACGGGGAGGTGATCGACACCGCCCGCCGCGCCAAGAAGAGCGCGGCCGGCTACGACCTCACCCGCCTGATGATCGGTTCGGAAGGAACGCTCGGCATCATCACCGAGCTGACGCTCAAGCTGTTCGGCATCCCGGAAGCGGTCGCCAGCGGCGTCTGTCCGTTCCCTTCGGTCGATGCCGCCTGCAAGGCGACCATTCTGACCATCCAATCCGGCATTCCGGTCGCGCGCATCGAATTGCTCGATGCTTTGCAAATCAAGGCGAGCAACAATTATTCCAAGCTCACGCTGCCGGAGGTGCCGACGCTGTTCGTCGAATTCCACGGCAGCGATGCCGGTGTTGCCGAGCAGTCGGAGCGTTTCGGCGAGATCGTCGCCGATCTCGGCGGCGGTCCATTCGACTGGGCCACCAAGCCTGAGGACCGCAGCCGGCTCTGGCAGGCACGCCACGACGGCTACTGGGCAGGCCGCAGCCTGCGGCCGGGCGCTTCAGCTTTTGCCACCGACGTGTGCGTGCCAATTTCGCGGCTGGCCGAATGCGTCACCGCCACCCAGGCCGCCATCGCCGAGTTGAAGCTGGTGGCGCCGATCCTCGGTCATGTCGGCGACGGCAATTTCCACCTGAGCCTCCTGGTCGACATGACCGATGCCGACGAGGTCAGACGCGCCGGCATTCTGATGGAGCGGCTGGTGGAACTGGCGCTGTCCATGGACGGTACCTGCACCGGTGAGCACGGCGTGGGCCAGGGCAAGATGAAATATCTCAAGGCCGAGCACGGGGCTGCCGCATTGGCGGCGATGGCCGCGATCAAACGCGCGCTCGACCCGCAGAATATCTTCAACCCCGGCAAGATCGTCCCGCTGTCATGATCGCCGGTCGGGACCCGCCGCGGTGGCCTGGAATGGATCGCTGACCGACATAGATTTGCCGCCAAAGATCGGCAAAATTGTCGTAGATTTCAGGACATTGGGTGCGGGCGTGGGCCGGCGATGAACCGGCACGGGAGTTCGACTGTTGCAGACGACCCTGCTGGCGGTGGCAATCGCGATCATTCTGGCGCTGGTGGCGGCGCTGGTCGGTCCGCTGCTGGTCGATTGGGGCACCTATCGCACGCTGTTCGAGACCGAGGCGAGCCGCCTGATCGGCCTCGACGTGCATGTGAAGGGTGCGATTGACGCCCGGCTGCTGCCCTCGCCGCGGCTGACCTTGCACGATGTGGAGATCGGCGAGGCCGGCGCCGCCAATGTGCGCGCCAAGGAGCTCAATATCGAATTCGCGCTCGGACCGCTGATGCGCGGCGAGTGGCAGGCGGACGATCTTTACCTGGCCGCGCCCCAGTTCGCGCTCACGCTTGACGCCTCCGGCCACCTGCGCACACCCAAGCTTGCGATCAAGTTCAACCCCGACGCGGTGAGCGTGGACCGGCTGCATTTCGACGGCGGCACGGTGACGCTGAAGGATGCCGCCAACGGCGCCGCCGTGACGCTTGACCATGTCGCTTTCGACGGGCGGGCCGGTTCGCTGCTCGGGCCTTTTGATGGCGAAGGCTCGGCCACGATCGGCAAGGAATTCTATTCCGTGCGGCTCGCCGCCGGCCGTTACAGCGAAGCGAACGGACTCAAACTCAATCTCGCGGTGCAGCCGCGCGATCATCCGGTGAACCTGCGGGCCGACGGCACGCTCAAGCTTGCCGGCAGCAAGCCGCGTTTCGACGGCAGTCTGGTCCTGCAGCGGCCGGTCGGTCTCGCGCGCGCGGCCGGGGCGGTGAGCGAGCCTTGGGAGGCGCGCGGGCGTGTCGAGGCGAGCGCGGCCTCGGCGCTGATGAAGAATTTCGAATTCCGTTACGGCTCGCCCGAGCAGGGCCTCAAGCTTGCCGGCGTGGTCGCATTCACTTTCGGCAAGAGGCCGCATCTCAAGGCCGAGTTGACCGGAGCCCAGGTTGATCTCGATCGCGCGCTGGGTGGCCAGGATGGCGCCTCGCTTGGCGGTGCGTTGCGCCAGCTGGCCGGCGTGGTGGCGAAAGCCTTCCGGCCGCAAGTGCCGATCCAGATCGGCATCGGCATCGACCAGGTTACGCTTGGCGGCGGCGCGCTCCAGGATGTACGCGGCGACATCGCCGCCGATGCCGGCGGCTGGAATCTGAACCGGCTGGAGTTCCGCGCACCCGGTTTCACCCAGGCGACGCTGAGCGGGCAGCTCAGCATCAACGATCACGAAGTCAGTTTCCACGGTCCCGCCGTCATCGACGCCAACGATCCGAAGGTGCTGGCGGCTTGGTTGGAGGGGCGTTCGCCGCCGCAACAGGGCGAGCTGCGCCCCTTGCATCTGCAAGGGAATGTGACGCTCGGCAGCAAACGGATCGCGGTTGACGATCTCACCGCCGGTTTTGCGCGTAAAACCATCCAGGGGCATTTCGCCTATAGCTTCGCGTTGCCCGGCCATCCGTCGAAGTTCGATGCTGTGCTCAACGCGCCCGAGCTCGATCTCGACCTAGCGCTCGGCTTCGGCGAGGCGATGCTCGCCGGCTCCACCCTCGCCCGTCCGCATGACATGGCCATCACCGCCGATATCGGACGCGCAACGATCGCCGGTATCGAGGGGCACGACATCAGCGCGCGCGTGAAGGTCGATGCCGACCGCTGGCAGATCGACCGGCTTTCGGTTGCCGATCTGGGCGGCGCGGCTTTCTCGGCCAAGGGCGGCCTGTTACTCGCCGGCAAGTCACCGCAAGGCAGTATCACGGTCGATTTCGATGCGCCCGCCATGACGCCGATGATGGCGCTGCTGCAGCGGTTTGCGCCGAAGACCGCGCAGGCGCTGACGGCGCGAGCCGGCGCCATGGCGCCGGCCAAGCTGCATGCGCAACTCGCGCTCGGCGGCAACCTGCCGGACGGCGAGGCCAGATTCGGCATCGACGGCAATCTCGGAACGGTGCGCGTCGTGCTCGCCGGGCAGGGCGACATCGATGCCAAGGCGTTGCGCGTGGGCGACGTGCGCCTCACCGGCCAACTCAAAGCCGATGACGGCAAGGCCCTGATCACTTTGCTGGGGCTCGATCCCGTTGTGACGGTCGGCAAAGGCCCGGGCCAGCTGGCGCTCAATGCCAGGGGGCCGGCGCGCGGCAATTTGCGCATCGACGGCAAGCTCACCGCCGACGGGCTTGCGGCCAGCGTCGAGGGCCGCGTGCGGCCCTTCACCGATAATCCAACATTGACCGTGCGTACCGACATCACACAGGCGAACGCCGCGCCCTTGCGCGGCGTGGGTGGCAGCCGCGCGCCCTTGCCGGTCAGTTTCGCGGGTCGCCTGGCGCTTTCCAGCAAGGATCTCAAGCTGAGCGACGTCAATGCCAGCATCGCCGGCACGCCACTGCGCGGCCGTCTCGCCATGACACTTGGCCCGGTGCATCGCGTCAGCGGAGAGATCGAAGCGGATGCGGTCGCCGCGCCAAGTCTGATCGCGGCGGCGATCGGCATGCCGGCGCCGGCCGACAGTCATGGCGGTGCCTGGACCTGGTCGGAAAGTCCCTTCGGCGATGGCGTCTTCGGCAATTTCGATGGCGAAGTTTCGCTGAAGCTGCGCCAAGCCGAACTGCTGCCGTACCTGACCGCGCGCGAGTTCCGCGCCGACTTGCAGCTGGGCAAGAACGAACTGACGCTCGACGACATGGCCGGCGTCGTGGCGGGCGGGCGGCTTTCCGGCTCGCTGTCGTTCAAGTCCGGCGACGACGGTTTGGCGGCGCACGGCAAGATCGCATTGACCGGCGCCGATGCCGCCAGGCTTTTGCGCGCGCCGGCGCGGCCACCGGTCAGCGGCGCGCTCGATTTGGCGCTCGACGTGCAGGGCACGGGCTTGAGCCCGGTCGCTCTGATCGGTTCGCTGCATGGCGCGGGCACGATCGCGCTTACCGATGCCGAGTTCGCCGGTCTCGATCCACGTGCTTTCGATACGGTCACCAATGCGGTCGACCAGGGGCTGCCCATGGATGCCGCGCGCATTTCCGATGTCGTGCGCAAGGCGCTCGATAGCGGCCAGCTTTCCATCCGCCGCGCGCACAGCAAGAGAT
>JAKAMD010000090.1 GCA_021823875.1 Pseudomonadota bacterium
AGCCGAAGCTGAACACATAGCGCGCGAGTACGAGCGCGAACTGCACCACAACGATGGCGAGCGCCAGCCAGGCCACGGCGCGGCCGATGGCGCGGTTGAAACGGTCGATGCAGTCGGCAAGTGCGGACATTATTTCCGGCGGGGCCTGGCAGTCACGGCTTTATCATCGGCTTTCGAGGAGGATGACACAATGTGGGGTGTTTCGCTTAAATGTCCCCATGAGCCACGACCACGACCACGATCATGACCATTCCGAGCTGAGCGACACCCAGCTGCGCGTGCGCGCGCTGGAGACGGTGCTGACCGAGAAGGGTTATGTCGACCCGGCCGCGCTCGACGCCATCGTCGAGGCCTACGAAACCCGCATCGGTCCGCGCAACGGCGCCGCCGTGGTCGCCAAGGCCTGGTGCGACCCGGCCTTCAGGCAGGCGCTGCTCGCCGACGGCTCCAAGGCGGTGGCAACCCTCGGCCATATCAGCCGGACCGGCGATCATCTGGTCGTGGTCGAGAACACGCCCAAGACCCACAATATGGTCGTGTGCACGCTGTGCTCCTGCTATCCGTGGGAAATGCTCGGGCTGCCGCCGGTCTGGTACAAGTCCGCGCCCTACCGCTCGCGCGCGGTGAAAGACCCGCGCGGCGTGCTCAAGGACTTCGGCGTGACGCTGCCGGCCGACACCGAAATCCGCGTGTGGGATTCGACCGCCGAGACCCGTTTCCTGGTGCTGCCGATGCGGCCGGCCGGCACCGACGGCTGGAGCGAAGAGCGGCTCGCCGAACTCGTCACCCGCGATTCAATGGTCGGCACCGGTCTGCCGAAGCAACCCTAACCTCTGTCATTCCGGACGCCGCGCCAGCGGCGATCCGGAATCCAGTGGCGGGCACGATGATGGTTCTGGATTCCGGGTTCGCGGGCTTCGCCCGCGCCCCGGAATGACGAGGTGAGAGATGGACGGCATTCACGACATGGGCGGCATGGACGGTTTCGGCAAGGTCGAGGCCGAGCCGAACGAGCCGCCATTCCACGAGGCCTGGGAGGGCCGCGTCATGGCGCTGCAACGCGCCATGACCTATGCCGGCGCCTGGCGCATCGACCATGCGCGCTACGCGCAGGAGCGGATACCGCCGCTCACTTATCTGGCGGCGTCCTATTACCAGAAATGGGCGCTGGCCATGCTGACCAATGTGCAGGAGCGCGGCCTCGCTTCCACGGAGGAACTCGCGGCCGGCCACGCTCTGACGCCCGGCGCCACGCTGAAGCGCAAGTTCGCCGCCGCCGCGGTGCCTAGCGACCTTACGCGCGGCTCGTTCTTCCGCCCACCGCAGGGGCCGGCGCGCTTCAAGCCCGGCGACCGCGTGCGCACGAAAAACATCCATCCGACGGCGCACACACGGCTGCCGCGTTACGCCCGCGACAAGATCGGTGTCGTCGAGCGTTGCCACGGCTGTCACGCCTATCCGGATGCGGTCGCGCTCGATCGCGGCGACGATCCGCAATGGCTCTATACCGTGGTGTTCGAGGGCCGCGAATTGTGGGGGCCGGATTCCGATCCGATGCTCAAAGTGTCGATCGAAGCCTTCGAGCCCTATCTCGAGCCTCTCTGACTGTCATTCCGGGACGGCCCGAAGGGCCGGACCCGGAATCCAGACAATTGGATCGTGCTTGTATCTGGATTCCAGGTTCGCGCCTTCGGCACACCCCGAATGACGAGGAAGAAAAAGAATGATCGACCCCGCCGCCGCCCGACGCGCCACCCAGGAAGTGCCGAGTATCCCGCGCGATGCCGACGGGCCGGTGTTCCGCGAGCCCTGGGAGGCGCAAGCCTTCGCCATGACACTGTCGCTGCACGAGCGCGGCGTCTTTACCTGGCCCGAGTGGGCGGCGGCGCTCGCCGCCGAGATCAAGCGTGCGCAAGGCGCCGGCGATCCCGACACCGGCGAGACTTATTACCTGCATTGGCTGGCCGCACTGGAGAAACTGGTGGCGGACAAAGGCGTGACCAGCGTCGATACCCTGCATCGCACGCGCGATGCCTGGGAGCACGCCTGCGAGCGCACCCCGCACGGCAAGCCGATCGTGCTGAAAGAAGAGGATTTCACTTAATCGTCATGGCCGGGCTTGTCCCGGCCATCCAGGCGTTGCTTTTTCGTTTTTACCCGTGCTCTGGACATGGATGCCCGGCACAAGGCCGGGCATGACGGATCGAGAGCAAAAGGCACTTCGTCACACCACAGTATCCGGCTGCAACGCGCATTGGCCGCCGTCATTGAGCTCGATCTGCAGCGTGACGTGGCCAATGTCGAACTTGTCGTGCAGCTCGTGCGCAACGCGATGCAGGAACGCATCGCCCGGATGACCGCGCGGCGTCACCAGATGGCAGGTGAGCGCGGTCTCGCTGGTGCTCATGGCCCAGATGTGCAGGTCGTGCAGGTCGGCGACCTCGGGCAAATCGCGCAAATAGCGCGTCACTGCGTCGAGATCGATGGTCTCCGGCACCGCCGCCATGGTGAGCCGCAAGGAGTCGCGCAACAGCCGCCAGCAGCCGATCAGGATGACCACCGAGATCAACAGGCTCACCGCCGGGTCGAGCCATTGCCAGCCGGTCGCCATGATGCCGGCAGCCGCCACGATCACCGCCACCGACACACCGGCGTCGGCCAGCATGTGCAGGAAGGCGCCGCGCATGTTGAGGTCGGATTGGCTGCCGCGCGACAGCAGCCAGGCCGAGACGCCGTTCACCACCACCGCGCCGGTAGCCACCACCATGACGGTGCCGCTCGCCACCGGATGCGGCGTCATGAAGCGATCGACCGCCTCCCAGACGATGGCCGCGGTCGCCACCAGCAGGATCAGCCCATTGGCGAAGGCCGAAAGGATGGAGGCCGCCCGCAGCCGGTAGGTGAAGCGGTCGCTCGGCCGCCAATCGGCCACCGCGAAAGCGCCCCAGGCCAAGAGCAGGCCCATCACGTCGCCGAAATTGTGCCCGGCGTCGGCCAGCAGCGCGAGCGAATTGGTGAGCAGGCCATAGACCACCTGCGCCGCCACCAGCGCGAGATTGAGCCCGGTGGCGATGGCAAAGGTGCGGCCGTAGCTCGCCGGGGCGTGACTGTGGGCGTGGTCGTGATGCGCGTGGCCGCCGTGCACGGATGCGGTTCTCCTGCTCAGGAGCCGAACCTAAGGCTTGGAAAAATGAATACTAGAACATCACATCTCGTCATTCCGGGGCGCGCACGCAGTGCGCGAGCCCGGAATCCATAACCCCGGCCTGTCATCGTGCTGAAAGACAGGGGTTATGGATTCCGGGTTCCGGCCTTCGGCCGGCCCCGGAATGACATTCAAATTCCCGCCGCGCCGCCGTCGGCGCGCGGGTCATGGCCGCCTTCCAGCGTACCGTCCGGATGCAACACCACCGCACCGGCATGGCCCATGGTGTCGGAATACGGTTCATCCAGCACCGCGACGTCATGGCCAGCCGACATCAACCGGTCGATCAGGTTGCCGTCGAAGCGTGATTCCAGGCGCAGGTTGGTGTGGCTGGAGCCCCAGGTGCGGCCGAGCAGCCAGCGCGGCGCATCGAGCGCCTTGTCGAGCGGCTGGCGGAACAGCACATGGCGGGTGAACACCGCGCTCTGGGTCTGCGGCTGGCCGTCGCCACCCATGGTGCCATAGGCCATGACGCGGCCGTCTTTCAGTTCAGCGAGCGCCGGATTGAGCGTGTGTAACGGGCGGCGGCCGGGCTTGAGCGCGTTGAGCGCACCCGGTTCGAGCGAGAAACTCGCGCCGCGGTTCTGCATCAGCACGCCGGTCGCCGGCAGCACGCAACCGGAGCCGAACTCCCAATAGATCGACTGGATATAAGAGACGACCAGGCCGCTCGCGTCGGCGGCGCCCATCCAAATGGTGTCGCCGTCGCCGGGCCGCGCCGGCCAGAGCGCGGCCTTGCGCGGATCGATCTTGGCAGCCTGTTCATCGAGAAAGGCCGGCATCAGGAAGCGGTCGAGATCAACGGTGATGCGATCGGGATCGGTGACGACGCGGTCGCGCACACGGAAAGCGCGCTTGGTCGCCTCCACCAGGCCATGGATGTGTTCGTAACTTTCAGCTTGCGCGACGCGCAGGCGCTCGAACAGACCGAGGATGATAAGCGAGGCTAACCCCTGCGTCGGCGGCGGCGCGTTATAGAGCGTGCCGACCTGCGTCGTCAGCGCCAGCGGCGCCGCGACCACGGCGCGGGTGGCTTCGAGATCGGCGCGGGTGACCGGACTGCCGATACGGTCGAGATCGGCGGCGATCTCGCGTCCCACGTCGCCGCGGTAGAAATCGTCAAGCCCGGCATGCACGAGATGTTCGAGCGTGCTGGCGAAGGCACTCTGCGTAAGACGGATGCCCAGTTCCGGCGGCTTGCCGTTGACGAGAAACGTCTTGGCGAAGCCGGGGACATCCTTCAGTTCGGCAAGCTTCTCGTTGCTGAGCTGCGCCTGGCTGCGGGTGACGACATAGCCCTCGCGCGCGTGTTTGATGGCAGGTGCCAGCAGCAGATCGAGCGGCAGCTTGCCACCCAGCGCCTCGGCCGCTTCGCGCGCCAGCATCCAGGCGGCGATCGCGCTCGGCACGGTGAGCGCGGCAAGCGGCCCGCGCGTCGGCATCACATCGTGGCCGGCCTCGCGATAAAGCGCCGGCGTCGCCTTGGCGCCGGCCCTCCCCGCTCCCATCAATGCGCGCACGCGCCCGGACGGCTCGCGGATCAGCCAGAAGCCGTCGCCGCCGATATGGTTCATATGCGGATAGATCGCCGCGATCGAGGCGGCCATAGCGAGCATGGCCTCGATGGCATTGCCGCCCTCGGCGAGGATCGCGCGGCCGTCTTCGACGGCGGCGGCATGCGGCGCGCAGACAACGCCGCGGCGATGGCCGGAAGTGTAGAGGGTCATGCGGGAAGGACGTCCGTTAAGCCACGCTTCTTGAGCAGCGCGTCGACTGTCGGCAGGCGGCCGCGGAAAGCTTTGTAGGCCTCGGCCGGGTCGCGCAGATTGCCGGCGCCGTAGATGAAGTCGCGCAGCTTCTTGGCGGTGGTGGGATCAAAGGCGTTGCCGGTTTCCTGGAAGGCTTCGAAGGCGTCGGCGTCCAGCACCTCCGACCACATGTATGAATAGTAGCCGGACGCATAGCCATCGCCTGCGAACAGATGCTGGAAGTGCGGCAGCCGGTGGCGCATCACGATCTCGGCCGGCATGTGCAGCGCGTCGAGTTCGCGCTTCTCGAACGCTGTCACATCGAGCGTGCTCGCGTCCGCCAGCGCGTGAATGTCGAGATCGACCAGCGCGCAGGAGGTGTATTCGACGGTGGCGAAGCCCTGGTTATAGGTGCGCGTCGCCAGCAGGCGGTCGAGCAAGGCCTGCGGCATCGCCGCGCCGGTGCGGTAGTGGCGGGCGTAGGCTTGCAAGATCTCCGGCACTTCCAGCCAGTGCTCGTAGAGTTGCGAGGGCAGTTCGACGAAATCGCTCGGCACCGCGGTGCCGGAAAGCAGCGGGTAGGTCACGTTCGACAGCATGCCGTGCAGCGCGTGACCGAACTCGTGGAACAGCGTTCGCGCATCGTCGAAGGAGAGCAGCGCCGGTTCGCCGGCGGCCGGCTTGGCGAAATTGCAGATGTTGAGGATGACCGGCTTGATGTCGCCGACCAGCTTTTCCTGGTCGCGCAGCGACGTCATCCAAGCGCCGGAATACTTGGAGGCGCGGGCGTAGTAGTCACCGATGAACAGCGCGACCTCTTTGCCGTCGGCGTCCGTCACCTGCCAGGCGCGCGCATCCTTGTGGTAGAGCGGCACGTCCACGGCCGTGAAAGTGAGACCAAACAGACGGCGCGCGGTCTCGAAGGCGGCCTCGACCATCTTGTCGAGCTGGAAATAGGGCTTGATCTCGGCTTCGTCCAAGTCGAACTCGGCCTTGCGCCGCTTTTCGGCGTAATAGCGCCAGTCCCACGGCGCGAGCGCGAAATTGCCGCCCTCGTCCGCGATCAGTTTCTGCAAGGCGTCGCGTTCGACGCCGGCCCTGGCACGGGCGCGGGTCCAGACATTTTCCAAGAGTTCGCGCGCGGCACCGGGGGTCTTCGCCATCTGATCGTCGAGCCGGTAGTCGGCGAAGGTGTCGAAGCCCAGGAGCTTGGCGCGTTCCGCACGCAAAGCGACCATTTCCTTGATGAGGGCGCGGTTGTCGGTCGCCCCGCCGTTCTCGCCGCGCCTGATCCAGACCTGGAAGATCTTTTCGCGCAAATCGCGGCGCGTCGAGAACTGCAGGAACGGCTCGACCGAGGAGCGCGTCAGCGTGAAGGCGTATTTTCCCGGCTTGCCGCGCTCTTCCGCCGTGGCGCGGGCGGCGGCGCGGGCGAAATCCGGCAGACCGTCGAGATCGGCCTCATCGAGCAGCAGTTCGTAGGATTTCTCGTCGGCCAAGACGTTCTGCCCGAACGCGGTGCCGAGGCTCGCCAAACGCTCGTTGATGGCGGCGAGCCGGTCTTGGCTGTTCTTTTCCAGCGCGGCGCCGGCCCGCACGAAGCGGATGTGATAGCGATCGAGCACGCGGGCCTGCTCGGACGTCAGTCCGAGGCTATCGCGGCGGGCGTAAAGGTCGGCGATGCGGGCATAGAGCGCACGGTTGAGATAGATCGCATTGCCGTGGCGGGCGAGCAGCGGCGAGACGTCGCGCTCAACGGCCTCGATGGCATCGCTGGTGTCGGCACCGGCCAGCACAAAGAACACGTTGGCGACGCGTTCGAGCGCGCGGCCGCCGCGCTCCAGCGCTTCGATGGTGTTTTTGAAGGTCGGCGCCGCCGGATCGGCGGCAATCCGATCGATTTCGGCGCGGTGCGCCGCAAGCGCGGCATCGAAGGCCGGACGGAACCGGTCGGGGGTAATCGCGCCAAACGGCGGCAGCCCGAAGCGGGCGGTCCATTCGGCAAGCAGGGGATTTTGGTCGGTCATACGCCCTATCTACGGGCGTCCCCTCACCCGCGCAACGCCCGGAGCGCGTTGAAGATGACCGCCACGTCGATCACTTCCTGCAGCAGCGCGCCCTCCACCGGCGCCAGATGACCGAATGCCGCCGCGATCATGGCGGCGATCGAGAGCCCGATCCCGGCGATCACACTTTCTAGCGCGATGAAGCGCGAGCGCCGCGCGATCTTGATCGCCGGCAGGATGCGGTCGAGGTCGTCGACCAGAAGCACCACGTCGGCGGCTTCCGCCGAGGCCGCCGCCCCCTTGGCGCCCATGGCGATGCCGACATCGGCGGCGGCGAGGGCCGGCGCGTCGTTGATACCGTCGCCGACCATCACGACCGGCCCGTTCTTGCGCTCCGCCAGCACCACCAGGATCTTCTGATCGGGGGTAAGCTCCGAGCGCACTTGATCCAGCGACAGGCCGGCGGTGACCGCGGAAGCGACCTCTTGCCGGTCTCCAGTCGCCAGCACGATGCGGTCGATGCCGAGGTCGCGCAGCGCGCGCAGCAGCTGCTCGGTGCCGGCCCGCAATTCGTCCGACAGGATCAGCAGGCCGGCCACCCGGCCATCGATCGCCACCGCGACCACGATGGCGCCGGGCGGCCGATCGCGCGTAAGGTCAGCCAAATCGCCGTCGCCAACCTTGCTGGCGATAAAATGCACCCCGCCAACCACGACCTCGCGCCCGTCGACGAGCCCGATGATGCCTTCGCCGGGCGTCTCCACAACGTCGACCGGGATCGTCAGCTTCAGTCCCTTGGCGCGCGCCTCGGTCACCAGCGTCTGAGCGATGATGTGCTTGGAAGCCTGGTCGAGCGAGGCGGCGAGCTGCAGCAGTTCGTCGGCGGTGAAGTGGTCGGCCACCCGCGTCGCCACCAGATGGGCCTCGCCTAAGGTGAGCGTGCCGGTCTTGTCGATGACGAGCGCGCGCACCGCCGCCAGGGACTCGATCGCCTTGCCGCCCTTGATCAGGATGCCGAGCTTGGCCGCGCGCGAGAGGCCGGAGACGATGGCGACCGGCACCGCCAGGATCAGAGGACAAGGCGTCGCCACCACCAGCACCGCCACCGCCCGGATCGGATCACCGGCCAGCGCCCAGGCGAGCGCCGCCAAAGCGACCGTAACCACCAGGAAGACGATGGCGTAGCGGTCGGCGATACGCGACATCGGCGCGCGCGAACGCTGGGCGGCCTCCACCAGCCGCACGATGCCGGCATAGGTACTTTCGTCAGCCCGCCGCGTGGCGGTCAGATCGAAAGCTTCGCCGGCATTGGTCGAGCCGCTGAGCGCCGCCTCACCCGGCTTGAGCTGCACCGGCACCGATTCGCCGGTCAGCGCCGACTGGTCGAGCACCGCGACGCCGCTCGCGATCGTGCCGTCGACCGGCACCACGTCGCCCCGGCGCACCAAAAGCCGGTCGCCCGGCATGATGAGGTCGAGCGCAATCTCCTCCAGTGCGCCATCGCGGTGGCGCACGGCCGTGCGCGGCACCCGCGACAGCAGCGCGGTCATCTCGCGACTCGCCTGCCGCTCGGCATAGCTCTCCAGATACTGGCCGCCGGCATACATCAGGGCGACGATGGCGGCCGCGAGCTGCTCGCCGAAGGCCAGCGCCGCCGTCATGGACAGTGCCGCCACGATGTCGAGGCCGACCTCCCCGCGCTTGAGGCTGGTGACGATCTCGGTGACGAGCGCCAGCAGCACCGGCAGCGTGGCGACCGTCCAGACCGTGGCCGCCCAGTCCGCGCGGCCGGCGAACCAAAGGACGAGGCCGACGGCCAGGCCGAGGGCGGCGAGGCCGGCAAAGAAAGGGCGGGCGAGCTTGAGGGCGCGGGCAGTGTCCATGCGGCCAACTTGCCGCGTTCAGACGGCGGCACCCTTGCGCAAGATCAAGGACTTGCGCCGGCGCCCCGGAACCGGCGCGCACTCAGCGACTTGATTCGACGGGCCAATTCGGCTTGATTGCGCCCGTCAACAGGAGGCCGCGATGGCCAAATCCAAGTCCCGGTCGAAATCGAAGACACAGGCCCAGCCGGCGCCGAGCGCAGCCGAGCCGGCCGCGAAGCCGGAGGCGGCAGTCGCGGCCGAGTCGACGAGGCCTGCGGCGAAGCCGGCGGGCGGACGTCTCCGCATCGTCTGGCCGCATGTCTCGACCGTGGTCAGCGCTACCATCCTGATCGGCGCCGAGGTGTTCGGCGCCGCCTTCGCCGCCTCATGGGCGATCGCGACGCTGTTCGGCTTCGGCTTCCTCGGCGCGCGTATCCTCGATGTCGTGCTGATGCTGTGCGGCCTTGCCGTCATGGTGCAGTTCGTTCGCTCGGCGCACCTGATCGAGCCATTCACCGCGCGTGAGTAAAGCGCGCGTTAAGGCAGCGCAGCGGTCTCCCACAAAAAAATTAAGAAAGATTTGGTGTGCGGAGAACTAAATCTCTTGCATCACGCGCAAAATTTGTTATTTCCGCTTTGCCCAATTTCGCACGTGCCTGTGGCCGCGTGTCGGTCGGTAGGTAGCCGGACAAGAGGCCGGCCAGCCGCCTGGAGAGAAGAGCCAAGCTCTCCAAGAAATCTGACCGGCAGCTGGAGGCGAAACCAGCACAGTCTGCTCTCAGCAGGCGACGCGGCTTAAAGCAACGACGGAGCGGGCTTCCTTGGTCTCTGCCGGTCTCCACCACCGGCACCGGGTCACCGAAGAGGCTTGTCCATCTTGCCAACAGTGCGGTGGGGTCTCCCCTCCAATCCGAGGCAGCTACTGCGGTTGAAGAGCTAAGCGGCGACGTACGTCCCCAAAGCGTACCGCCTCCAAGCTTCCGAACCGCGACATCGGGCGGCTGAGACCGTCCCTATGAGCTGGGAGTTTGCGCCAATGACCGAGCGCATCCGCGAATTTCTGCGTAACCGCCGCGAGGACGGCCCCTGCCTGGTCGTCGATCTCGACGTCGTGCGCGACAATTACCACGCCTTCGCCAAGGCGTTGCCCGACACCCGCGTATTCTACGCGGTGAAGGCCAATCCGGCGCCGGAAGTGCTGGCGCTGCTCGCCAAGCTCGGCTCCTGCTTCGACACCGCCTCGGTCGCCGAGATCGAGATGGTGCTGGCCGCCGGCGCGGCGCCTGACCGCATTTCCTATGGCAACACCATCAAGAAGGAGCGCGATATCGCCCGCGCCTTTGAGCTGGGCGTGCGCCTCTACGCGGTCGACTGCCAAGCCGAGGTCGACAAGGTCGCCCGCGCGGCGCCTGGTTCCAAGGTGTTCTGCCGCATCCTCTCCGACTGCGTCGGGGCGGAGTGGCCGCTGTCGCGCAAGTTCGGCTGCGAGCCGGCCATGGCCGTGGACGTGCTGGAGCACGCCCTGCGCCAAGGGCTGGAACCGCACGGCGTGTCGTTCCACGTCGGCTCCCAGCAGCGCAACCAGCACGCCTGGGACCGCGCGCTCGCTTCGGCGGCCGCGGTGTTCAAGGAGTGCAGCGAGCGCGGCATGAACCTCGCGATGGTCAACCTGGGCGGCGGCTTCCCGACCAAGTACCTGAAGAACGTGCCGACGGTGAAAACCTACG
>JAKAMD010000091.1 GCA_021823875.1 Pseudomonadota bacterium
TCCGAGCACGAGGTCTGGGCCGACGACCTTCATGAACTGGCCCGGCAGTTTGACGCGCTGCCGATCTATGTCGGTGGTTCCTCGGCGGGCGCGCGGCTTGCCATCCTGTTTGCGCTACGGCACCCGCAAGCACTGCGCGGATTGCTGCTGTGGCGCGTCACCGGTGGGCAGGAGGCGGTCGACCGGCTGGCGGAAGGTTATTACGGCCAGTACATCACGCTTGCGCGCACGGGCGGCATGACGGCGGTTGCCGCCAGCGAACATTTCCGGGAATGCATCGCGGCGCGGCCGGCGAACCGAGAGCGGCTCCTCGGCACCGATCCGGAAGAATTCATCAAGGTCATGACGACCTGGCGCGTACGTTTCCTGCAATCGGCCTTGCTGCCAATCGTCGGTGCGAGCGAAGCAGACCTCAATTCGATCGAGGCGCCGGCCTGTCTGATCGCCGGCAACGACGTCATCCACACCCCGGTGACCGCGCACAAGGCGGCGAAACTGATCCCCAACAGCGAGCTGCATGACGATGTGGTGTCGAAACGTCCCGAAAACGATCTGCTGCGGGACTGGGACCGTGCCGAATGGCGCCAGGCGGAACCGCGCATCGCTGCCATCTTCGTGGACTTCTTGAGACGTGCCGAAAGCCGGCGGGCCGATGATGCCTAGGCCGCGGACAGGTTTTGGCTAGCGGCTGAAGCGAAAAAGCTGCAGCGGGTTGTCGACCAGCATGCGGTGCCGCGTCTGCGGGTCGGGTGCGATCTCCGCGATGGCGTCAACCAGTTTGCCGTCGTCGGGCATGATCCGCACATTGGGGTGCGGCCAATCGGTACCCCATACGATGCGCTCGGGCGCCTGGCGCGCGATCACGCTAGCGAGTGCGATGGCGTCGCGAAACGGCGGCTCCTCGCGCGAAATCCGGTCGATGCCGCTGAGCTTCACCCACACTTTGCCGCTGTCGAGCAGGTGCCGTAGCGCCGTGAAGGCCTCTCCGTTGGCGCCCTCGCGAATGTCGGTGCGCGCGATATGGTCGATCACCACCGGCAATTCGACGGCATTGATGAAGTCGACGACGTCCAGAAGCGCGTTGCCGATTACATGAATGGCGATATGCCAGCCATAGGGCTGGATCAGTCGTACCACCTTCCACATACGGTCGAACGAAGGCGCCGCGCCGAGGCTCTGCACGAAGTGAAAGCGCGCGCCGCAGAAGCCGGCGGCGTCGAGGTGCTTGACTTCTTCCGCCGGCGTCGCCTCGGACAACAGGGCGACGCCGTGATAGCGGCCCTGACCGGCCGCCAGGGCATCGAGCACGGCGGCGTGATCGTTGCCGTGCGCGGTCGTTTGCACAATGACGCCGCGTTCGAAGCCGAGATGCCGGTGCAGCGCGAACAGCGCTTCCTTTGGGGCGTCCGGCGGCGTGAACGGCCGCCCTGCGGCGAAGGGAAACCTCTCGTGTGGGCCGAAGATGTGAAAATGCGCGTCGCAGCTTCCGGGCGGCAGTGCGAGCGCCGGCCGCGACGGATGGGCGAGCGGCGGCGCGCAGGTCGGTTGATCCTTTGCGCCCGGCTGAGTGGTCGATGTGGTGGTCATCGGCTTGCGGAAGCACGGATCCGCGGCGGGCCGTCCGGCCCGCCGCGGCCTGCGGCTTATTTTGCTGCGGCGGGCTTGGCCTGCGTGGCGCCGCCAATGGTGATACCGAGCTTCTTGATCATCGGCCGCCAGAAGGCGAGGTCATGCTGGATGCGTTCGCCGAACTGCTTGGCATTGAGCGTGCCGCGCAATTCGCCGAGCTTCATGTGCGCTTGCACCTTCGGCGATTTGATCGCGATCAGGGCGGCCTTCTCGAGCCGCGCTCGCATCGCGGGATCGAGGCCAGCCGGCGCCAGCAGGCCGTACCAGTTTTCCATGATCATGTTGGGATAGCCGAGCTCGACCGTGGTCGGGATGTTCGGCAACGAGACCAGTCGCTCCCGCCCGAACACCACCATCGGACGCACTTTGCCGGCCTTGACCAGCGGCAGCAGCACCGGCGGGTCGGCGGGGACCATGTCGAGCCGGCCGGCCATCAGGTCGGGCAGGGCCGGCGCCACACCGCGATAGGGAACCTGGGTGATCTTGACGTGCGCGCCATCGTTGATCAGCTCACCGGCAATGTTCATCACGGTGCCGGCGCCAGCCGAGCCGTAGGTCAGTTGTTTCTTTTTCGCCAGCGCGATCAGTTCCTTGAAATTCTTGGCCGGCATTTTCGGATTGACCACCAGCAGCATCGGCGCATGGCCGACCATGGCAATCGGGGTAAACGACTTGTATGGATCGTAATGCACATTGCCGCGCACTACCGCGCTGACCACGTGAGAGCCTTGGCTGCCCATCAACAGGGTCTTGCCGTCGGGCGCCGCGCGCGAGACCAGATCGGTGGCGATGACGCCGCCGGCGCCGCCGCGATCTTCCACAATGATGGTGGCGCCAAGCGGCTTCTGCATTTCGCTGGCGACCAGGCGGGCCATGGTGTCGACCGGGCCGCCGGCGGCGAAGGGAACGATGATCCTGATGACTTCTTCCGCTCGTACCGATCCGACGAAGCCCAGAGCGGCAAACAGCAAGGCAAATGTCAGTCGACGCATGTGAGACTCCTCCCTCGAGTCAGATATTTTCTATTCGCTTTGTTCTTTCCGGCCCGCGATCGCGAAATCGCTCGGGATCGCGGCGGGACTTACAAACAAGCGATTATTACCCGGCCAGCGCCGTTCGCTGCGCTGCGGAACCGCGCGCGGCCAGCGGCGCCGTTTATACTTTGATGATGACAGCATTCGGTTTGTCATATAGTCAAATTTCAATCTGGTATAAACGACATCACCTCAATGAATGACCGCCGGGTCGATCTCAATCTGATCAACGTGTTCGAAGCCGTAATGGCCGAACAGAGCGTGACGCGCGCGGCGCGTCGCGTCGGCATGACGCAGCCGGCCGTGAGCAATGCGTTGCGGCGCTTGCGCCATCTCTTCCAGGACGAGTTGTTCGTGAAGGTGCCGGGCGGGGTGGCGCCGACCGATCAGGCCAAAGCGCTCTGGAACGAGCTGCAAGGGCCGATGGCGATCATTCGCAACGCGACGTTTCCGGCCCGATTCGACCCGCGCTCCACCGCGCGCACTTTCAAAGCGGCGATGACGGAGTCGCTGACCGGCCGCACCGTGCACGAGATCACCGTGCGGTTTGCGCGCGAGGCGCCGCAGGCCAAGCTGCACTTCATTCCGCATACCAATTTGAGCACGATCGCGGCATTGGAGCGGGGCGAGATCGATTGTGCGGTTGGTATGTTCCCGCATCCGCCGCCAACGCTCAGGGTCGAGGCGCTGTTCAGCGACACCTATGTCTCTGTCTTCGCGCGCGGACACCGCCAACTCAAGGCGCCGCTATCGCTGGAAGCCTTCACCCGCGCGCGCCACGTCCTGGTAAAGCAGGGACTGACCGAGATCGGCATCGTCGACGATTGGCTGAGTCTGCGGGGGCTCAAGCGCGACGTCGCGGTGATCGTCAACACCTGCGCCGATGCGATCCGTGCCGTTGCCGAGTCCGATCTGGTGACGGCGGTGCCGCACAGCTTCATTCTCGCCCACCCGCGACGGAAGTCGGTGCAGATTTCGCGGCTGCCGTTCGATCATCAGAAAATTCTCTACAAGCTCGCCTGGCACGAGCGGGCGGAACATGACCCCGCCCATGTCTGGTTCCGCGGCTTGATCGCCAAGACGGTGCGCTCGCTGCAAAGGCCGGCGCGGCGGCGGCACTGATGGTGATTGCGCGGCGTCTGCTCAGATCACCGTTGCAGCACGCAATCGCGCGATGGTCTCCGCGTCGTAGCCGAGTTCCTTGAGCACCGTGTCGGTGTCGGCGCCGACCGGCGGCGGCGGCGAGGTGACTTCGGCACCGCCATGGGCGAGCTTGAAGGCGGCAACTGGGACGGTGAGCGTGCCGAGCCCCGGCACGTTCTCATGCCGATGCAGGAACGGCCGCGTCGCCAGTTGCGGATCGGCGAGCGCTTCCGGCAAGGTGCGGATGCGGCTCGCCGGAATGTGATTGGCCTGCAAATAGCTTTCCCATTCGTCGGCGGTGCGTGTGCGCATGAGCTCGGCGAGCACTGCCATTTCGCGTTCACGGTCGTCGAGGCGCTGGTCGTTGTTCTCCTTCGCCATCTCTGGCCGGCCAAGTAGCGCCCACAGGCGGCGCTGCTGGCGCAGATTGCTGGCTCCGACCATCAGCAAGCCATCCTTGGTCTCGTAGCAGCAATTGGTGGCGTGGGCGTGGTTGTTGCCGTTGGGCTGCGGCGGCTTGCCGGTGCGCAGGTAACCGGTGACGTGCGAGGCCGCCAGCATCAGCGCGACGTCATACATCGACAGATCGATGCGCTGGCCGCGCTGCGTGCGCTCGCGCTGGAACAGGGCGGTGGACAGAGCAAAAGCCGCCATGGTGCCGGTGGCATAGTCGACGGCGGGTGCGCCGAACTTGATCGGATTGACCGCGGGCGTTCCGGTCATCGCCATCAAGCCGGTGGCGGCCTGGATCACGAAGTCGTAGGCGGTCTGACCGCTGCGCGGGCCGCCATGGCCGAAGGCGGAGACCGAGCAATAGATCAGGCGCGGGTTGAGCGCGCTCAAATCGTCGTAGCCGAGCCCGAGCGCATCGAAGGCGCCGGGCCGATAGTTCTCGACCAAGACGTCCGCGGTGGCGACCAGACGCTTGAAGATGTCGCGACCCTCGGCCGTCTTCAGATCGAGCGTGATGGAGCGCTTGTTCGAACCTTGCGTGAGATAATAGGCGCCCATGCCTTCGCGGCTGAGCTGACGGTCGCTGCCGCTCATGCGGCTTTGATCGGGATCGTTGGGATCTTCGACCTTGATCACGTCGGCGCCGAACAGCGCCAATTGGTAGGCTGCGAAGGGGCCGGCCAGGACATGGGTCGCATCGATGACCCGGATTCCCTCGTAGGGGCGTGTCATGGCCGCGCGCTCCTCGCTTCGCGCTCAGCGGTCGGTTTCGCCGTAGGTCGAGCGGATGACCTCGTGCACCGGCACGCCCTTGTCGATGGCGTCGCAGCGGATCTGCTCGGCCTTGGCCTTCTTCTGCGACAGCGCCAGCACGTCGAGAATGCGCGTGCGCGGCACGAAGCAGACGCCGGTGTCGTCGGCGACCACGAGATCGCCGGCCTCCACGCGCACCTCGCCGATCTGTACCGGCCCGTTGATCTCGACCGTTTCGAGGCGCCATTTGCCGGTCACAGCGGTGAACTCGCTGGCCCAGACCGGATAGCCGACGCTGCGCGAATGCGCGATGTCGCGCACGCCGCCGGAAACAATGGCCCCGGCTTCGCCCTGGCGCTTGCCGGTCTGCGCCGAGATGCCGCCCATGTTGGAGACGTTGGAGACGCCCTGGATGACCAGCACGTCGCCGGGCGTCGCCAGATTGTGCCCTTCGAACTCGGCCATCTTGTTGACGTGGTTGCGCGCGCCTTCCAGCGCATCGGCGCGCTGAGCGACATTGCGGATGGTGAGCGCGGGGCCGACGATGACGGTGCCGGGCATGGTCGGCTTCAGGATATGACCGCCGACGACGCCGCAAGGAATCCCGAGCTCGTCCATGGCGTCCGACACGATGCCGGTCGAATCGCCCAGCGCCAGAAAAGCTTCAATCGCGCCTTCGGGCGGGCGCGGGACCTGCATCAGCTTGATCTTCTCGCGCGCGATGCGACCGGTAAGCTTTTTCTCTTCCATCGTCCGACACCTGTCCTGGACCGGGCCTTGCCGGTAAACGGGACGCATAAGGAAGCCAGCGACAAAACCAAGTCAAATTTCGCCGCAAAATATCATTCATCACCGCAATGAATATCCGTGGTGGCGTTCGCGGCCCAAGAACGTCATTGAGCGTAATTTTCGGCTGTCGTTGGTGGCATGTCGGGTCCACGTTTTATGAAACGCGCGCCAGCGGCTGCCAGCCTTCTTCAAGCAGCTCGCCCTCGCTGCCGGTGGTGAGAAACAGAAGACGTTTGAAGGCGGCCGCCGGCGGCGTGAGCGGATCGCCCCGGCGCGTGAGCACGCCAATCTCGCGGTAAATATTGGCGTCGATGAAGGGCAGGGCGACGAGATCGAACGACTCCAGCATGCGCCGGTTGCTCAGCGGCATCACCGTCATGCCGAGGCCGAGCGATACCATGCCGGCGAGCGTGAGAAACTGCGCCGCTTCGTGCTTGGGCTGAATCGTGAAACCATGCCGCTGCACCGCCTGATCGAGGATATCGCGCGCGGTCATGCCGCGCGGCGGGCAGATCAGGTCCAGACCTTCGAGATCGGCCACGGTGGCGTGGCCGGTGCTCGCCAGCGGATGATCGCGCCGCATGATCAGGAAGAACGGTTGGTTGATCAGCGGCTCGAACTTCAGCGAGTCGGGCACGCGCTTGTAGGGGCCGACGCCGATCTCGACGTTGCCGACGTGGAGGGCCTCGAACATTTCCGGCCCCATGTCCTCGCGGAACGAAACATGGACATGGGGATGCTCGGCCTGGAACAAGCCGAGGAAGCGCGGCATCAATCGCGCGCAAACCGTCGGCGAGACCGACACCGCGAGGCGCCCTTGCATCGTGGTCGCCTGGCTTTGCAGGTCGTGGACGAGCTTCTCGGCCTCGTTGACCAGCGTCTTGGCGCGCACCAGCAAGGTCGCGCCCGCCGCCGTCGGGATCACCTGACGGGTCGTGCGGGTGAATAGCGACACGCCCAGCAACTCCTCAAGCTGGCTGATATGTGCCGTCACCGACGGCTGCGATCGTCCGATCAGTTCGGCGGCGCGCCGGAAGTTGCGCGTTTCGGCAACGGCAATGAACGTAATGAGATGATTGACGATCTGCCGCGAGGCGATGTTGAGCCGGGTTGCCATGGCGGCAGATTAAGACCGATTTCGGCGGCAACATCAATTTTGACGTTGCCGGGTGTCCCGTCGATCGGATCAGCGTTCGCCGGGACGCAGCATCTCGAACACCGCGGTCACCGACGCATATTCGCGATAGCCGCAGCGCGCCAAGGGCACCGCGCGGGCCGTGTCGAAATGGCCGTCGTTCAGAAAGCTTTCGTCGATATGCACGCCAACCACCTGACCGAGCACGAGAAAATGGTCGGTATGGCGACCCTCGAGGTCGCGCAGGCTCAATACATCAAGGACCTTGCATTCGAACGCCGCCGGCGAGGCCGCAACCCGCAGAGGGCGGACCAGCCGGCACGGCGCACTGGCGAGTCGCGCGAGCTCGAACTCGTCGACATCGGGCGCTACGCTGGCGGCCGATTCATTCATGCCTTGAGCAAGGGCGGCGGTCGCCAGATTGTAGACGAATTCGCCGGTCGCTCTGGCATTGCGCGCGCTGTCCTTCAGACCTTCGCTGGAGAAGGCGACCTGCGGCGGCGCGCTCGAAATGGCGTTGAAGAAGCTGTAGGGCGCCAGATTATTGCGGCCGTGTTCGTCCACCGTCGAAATCCAGCCAATCGGGCGCGGCGCCACGATCGCCTTGAACGGATCGTGGGGCAGGCCGTGTCCCCTCTTGGGCTCGTAAAACATCAAATGTGAATCCCGTGCTCGGCGCTTGTTTGCGTTGCCGCCAACGCGCCGCCGCCTGGATTAGCCGAGCCAGTTGGGCAGGAACAGCGATATTTGCGGAAACGCGATCAGGATGATGAGGATGATGATCTCGGTCACGACAAAGGGCGCTACCCCGCGGAAACCTTCGCCGGGTTGTACGCCTGATGCGGCGGACGCGATGAAGACGTTGAGCCCCACCGGCGGCGTGACGAGGCCGATCTCGGCTGTTTTGACGATCAGGATGCCGTACCAGATGCCGTCGTATCCGAGGCCTTTGATCAAGGCGTAGGTGATGGGAACGGTCAGCACGAGGATTGCGAACTGATCCATGATCATGCCGAGCAGGATATAGAAGACCATGATGCCGGCCAGCACGGCAATCGGCGGCAAGCCTGACCGGGAGATCCAATCCAGGGCCGTGTTGGTAGCCTGGGTGAAGGCCATGAAGTAGCCGAAGATGATCGCCCCGAAGATGATGGTGACGATCATGGCGGTGGTGCGGGCCGTATTGCCAAGTGCGGCGACAAAGCCGTTCCAGCTCATACGGCGCATCAGCAGGCTGATGATGAGCGCGCCGATGGCGCCGAGCGCGCCGACCTCGGTCGGCGTCGCAACACCGCTGTAGAGACAGCCGAGCACCATGAGGATCAGGATTCCGACCGGCCAGACGCGGCCGCGCTGCTCCAGCTTGGCGGTGTCTTGGTCGCCGGCCCGCAACCGCTCGTCGGCGGTTTGACTCGGCACCAGTGTCGGATTGCGCCACACGCAGTACCAGATCGTGATGATGTAGCCGATGGCGGTCAGAATGCCTGGAATGAAGCCGGCCATGAACAGCCGGCCGATCGATTCCTCGGTAATGATCCCATAGACCACCATGGCGATGGAGGGCGGGATCATGATGGCCAAGGTGCCGGCGATCGAAATGGTTCCGATCGAGAAGCCCTGGTGATAGCCGAGCGCTTTCATGGTCGGGAACGCCGAACGCACCATGGTCGCGACTGAGGCGGTGCTGCTGCCGGAGGCCGCTGCGAGCACCGCGCCGGCCAGCACGCAAGCGACCGCGAGGCCGCCGCGCACATTCCGCAACAGTCGGTCGCAGGCGAGCATCAGGTCATGCGCGATCCCGCCGGCGTTCAGGAATTCCGACATCAGCACGAACATCGGAATTGTCAGCAGCACGAAACTCGCTGTGGTGTGATGAACAACGCCCTGCATCAGCCCGGTCAAGGCCGTGACGCTGCCGACCATCAGGAAGCTGATGGCGCCAGCGATACCGAGGGCGAAACCGACGGGAACGCCGAGCATGAGCATTGCGATGAGCAAGAGAACGCCGAGCGCGATGGTCATTCTAGAGAATCTCCGTGCCGGGCGTCTCAATGCCGTGGTGGCCAGGTGTCGAAAGCACCGGCGCGGTGGCGTCGACGGCGAGGCGGATGCTGAGCAGGCCGCAACCGAGCGGCACCCAGAACCAGGACCAGGCAACCGGCCAGTCGATCACGCCCATGATCACTTCGTGATCGATCAATGCACGGTAGAACGGCCCCCAGGCGAGCCAGGCCAGGATCAGCATGTAGATCGATGAAGCCGCCAGGCCGACACGCATGATGCGGTCGGCCAGGGGCTTGGGCAGGAGGTCGAGGACCAGACGCACCTGAATGGTACCGCCGCGACGGTAGCCCCAGGCGAGCGCCAGCATCACCATGGCGACTAGCAGGTAGTTCTCCGACAGCGGAAGCTGGAAGGTCAGCGGCCGTCCCAGCCCGCGGCGGAGCACGGCGTCGGCGGAGACCAGGACCATGACGATCACCAGTGTCGCGCCGGAGACCACGGCCGCGGCGTTTTCCACGCGCCGCAGGCCGCGATCGATCGTTTGGTGCAGTTGCTTCAGCAAGTCGCGGCTCCGCGCGTGCCTGTTGACGATCAGGCGGTGTGCAGCAGCGACTTGTACTGCTTCAAGGCTTCGGCCGCCGGCAGGCCGCGTGCCGCCGTGCGCTTGACCCACTCGTCCTGGACGGCCGCGAGGCGTTTGTCGATGGCGGCAAGCTGGTCGGGCGCGAAGCTGTAGATTTCCACACCCTTGGCCTTGAACTCGGCCTTCAACTTATCCGTCTCGCCGTCGAGGAAATTGGCTGCCGACGCGTTGATGGCCAATCCGGCCTTGGTCAGCGCATCCTGGATTTCCTTCGGATAGGATTTCCACTTGTCGATATTGCACGACAGGATGTTGACGAAGGTGCCGAACGAGGCGTTGTCGCTCATCGATTTGGCGATTTCCTGGACGTTGTAGCCCTTGATGCTGGCGAAGGCGGAAATGGTGCCGTCGACGGTGCCGCGCTGCAGGGCGACGTACATTTCGCCGACCGGAATTTCGGCCGGCGTGGCGCCGACCGCGCTGATCGCCAGGTCCATGCTGCCGCCTGCCGAGCGCAAGACGCGGCCCTTGAAATCGGCGAGCGTCTTGATCGGCGCCTTCATGCTCACGACTTGGTAGGGCGGGAACGCCATCACATAGAGCGGGTGAATGCGGTTGGCGGCTAATTCCTTGGCCAAGGGCCCATTCTTGAGCGCTGCGAAATGGGCATCGACGATCGCCTTCGAGGTCGAGCCGAGGCCCGGCAGCGCCGAAACGTCATTGAGCGGCATTTTGTCGGTCACATAGCCGATCGGGATCGGCGCGATATCGGCGACGCCGTTCTGCACCGCGCGGAGCAACTCCTTCAGATGCGCGATCTGTCCGGCCGGGAAATACTTGATATCAACTTCGTTGTTGGTCAGCGCCTTGACCTTCTCGATCCACGGCGTGGTGCCCTGCGCCGACAAGACGTGCTTGAGCGGACTTCCGTTGGCGACCGTGATCTGGACCTTGCCGGCGCCACGCGCGACATAGGGCATGCCGGTTACGGCGGCGGCGGTGA
>JAKAMD010000092.1 GCA_021823875.1 Pseudomonadota bacterium
ATCTCGGACACCTATCCGCCGGGAACAGCCGGCGTGACGCTGGGCGGTGTCGGCAATATCCCGGCGACGACGATCAATGCTTTGAGCGGGCGGGCCACGACGGCACCGACCTACCATCCACATGTTGTGAACGCCGCGTTCGGCGGGGTTCTCAATATCCTCGGCAATAATGTCACCATGGGCACTCTCTATGGCGCCGGCGCACGCAAATACCGTATCAAGCACCGGCAAGGCACCAGTGGAAGCTTCGCGAATTTCCGGCAGAATTGGTCAAACTACCATTGGGTCGGAGGTACCTACGTTCTGGAGTCGTTTGGTCCCGACGCCGACGACATGTATCCGCTGCCTAATCCGGCGGATGATTATTCCATCCAGAAGCTGCTGCTGCAGTGGAACACGAGGGGAGCCGTCAACGGCATCCACCAATTCGAGGCCGAGTTCTTCAACGCCGGCGGCGGTGCGGTTCCGTCTCCGGCGCAGACGCTGACTTTGTTGGTCGACAACTCGGCACCTGACGTTGAGATTCTCGGCATCCGCTACCGCGGTACGGACATCAAGCCCTGCGACATTGTCGATATTACAGCGCCACCGGCTCCGGTCGAGATTCACATCCGGGCGTCCGATGCGGCCGGTAATCTCAATAGCTATGCGCTCAACGCCTACTACGGGATGAACCAGCAGTTTCCTTTGGCGTCCGCCGGCTACCCGGGCATCGGCGATTGGCATGGGCCGAGCCCCGATCCCTGGATATCGGCTCCGCTGTCATTCCCGCCGCAGACCTGCGCTTATCAGTTCCGTCTCGGCGCCACTAAGCGCATCACCAACGGCTATGATTACATCGGATATTGGGAAACGACCGATCACGTAACCTTGCGCAAAGTCCCATAAACCACAGCTGTGCATCGCTCCGCTCAGGAGCGATGCACCTGTTTGGCCGCAGAATCCGGTGATTACTTCTTCTGTTCCGGTTGTGCGCCCGGAGCAGCAGGCGCCGGCTTCTTGTCGTCGGCGGTCTTGTAGAACTTTTCGATCTTGGCCTCGGCCCTGAGCTTGGTCACCAGCTCGGCCTGCGCCTTGCGCGTCACGTAGTTCTCGATCTGCGCCTTGACCTCGTCGAACTTCGGCGCCGGCTTGATGCGGTTGTCCTCGACCTTGATCACGTGCCAGCCAAACTGGGTCTTCACCGGGCCGGAAATCTCGCCCTTCTTCAGCTCGAAGGCGACCTTGGCGAATTCCGGCACCATCTGGTCCTGGGTGAAATAGCCGAGATCGCCGCCGTTGGCCTTGCCGGACGGGTCCTCGGTGGTCTCCTTGGCCACCGTCGCGAAGTCCTCGCCCTTCTTCAGGCGGGCGATGATCGCTTCGATCTTCTTCTTGGCCGCCTCGCTCGCCTTCTCGTCGCCGGCGGCAGCGCGGATCAGGATGTGACGGGCGTGCACTTCGCGCTGCTCGCCCATCTGCTTGACGGCGTCGTCATAGACCTTGTGCATCTCGGCATCGGTCTGCGCCGCCTTGCCGACCTGGTTGAGCAGGTCCGCCATCAGCAGCTTCTTGCGGGCGAATTCCAGTCGCTTTTTGAAGTCGGCGCTGTCGCCGATCTTCTTGGCTTCGGCCGCCTGCGCCACCAGGATCATGTCGGCCGTGAACTGCACCAGATAATCTTTCTTGGCGTCGGCCGACATGGGCGGAAGCTGACCGGCCTCCTCCTCGGCGATGGCGAGGTCGCTCTCATGAATTTCGACGCCGTTGACCTTGGCGACCATGGGGTCCTTGGCGGCATCTTGCGCGTGGAGCGGGCCGCCGGCAGCCAAAAGAGCCGTCAAGAGCAAGCTCAGGGCAGCGGCGAGGAAACCGGCTCGGCGGGCGAGAAACGGGATGGTCATGGCCATGTCCTTGGAAGGGGTTGGTCCGCCGTCGGGGGCGGGCTAGTCCGCGCCCTTGTCACCCAACGGGGCGGGCTTTGCAATGGTCGACAGGCCATGAAACCTTGACGTCCGCGTGACAGGAACGGCCGGTTCGGTCCCCTGGCATGCCGCCGATTGACAATAATCCGACCCCCTCCTATCTCTCCTTCGGCCTTGCTGGTCGCGCGTTTCGCGTCGATTTTGCCCGAAAAGTGCCGCATTCCGGAGCGCCGGAAGCATAATCCGGTTGCCGGAGCGTGCTATAAGGCGCGCCGGCTCAAATCAGGAGTTCTTCCCCATGATCGGCGCCGTTGCCCGCAAGCTGTTCGGCTCCGCCAACGACCGGCGGATTCGCAGCTACCAGCCGCGCGTCGACGCCATCAACGCCATGGAGGAGGAACTCGCCGGCCTTTCCGACGAGGCGCTCAAGGCACGCACCGACGACTTCAAGAAGCAGATCGCCGACGGCGCCGACGTCGACGACATCCTAGTGCCGGCCTTCGCCACCGTGCGCGAGGCCGCCAAGCGCGTGCTCGGCCAGCGCCATTTCGACGTGCAGCTCATCGGCGGCATGATCCTGCACGAAGGCAAGATCGCTGAGATGAAGACCGGCGAAGGCAAGACCCTGGTCGCCACGCTGCCGGTCTATCTCAACGCGCTCACCGGGCGCGGCGTGCATGTCGTCACCGTCAACGATTACCTGGCCAGTCGCGACGCCGAATGGATGGGCCAGATCTACAAGTTCCTCGGGCTCACCGTCGGCACCATCGTGCACGGACTCGACGACGAGGCGCGCAAGAAGCAGTACGACTGCGACGTCACCTACGGCACCAACAACGAGCTCGGCTTCGACTATCTGCGCGACAACATGAAGTACCGCATGGAGGACATGGTCCAGCGCGGTCACATCTACGCCATCGTCGACGAAGTGGACTCGATCCTGATCGACGAAGCGCGCACGCCGCTGATCATTTCCGGCCCGCTCGACGACCGCTCCGATTTCTACAACACCATCGACACTTTCATTCCCAAGCTCGACAAGAGCGACTACGAGGTCGACGAGAAGCAGCGCACCGTCACCATGACCGAAGCCGGCATGGAAAAGATGGAACAGAATCTGCGCGACGCCAACCTACTCAAGGGCGGGAAGCTCTACGACGTGGAGAACGTGTCAGTCGTCCACCACGTCAACCAGGCGCTCAGGGCGCACAAGCTGTTCCAGCGCGACAAGGACTACATCGTGCGCAATGGCGAGGTCGTCATCATCGACGAGTTCACCGGCCGCATGATGCCGGGCCGGCGCTATTCGGAAGGCCTGCACCAGGCGCTCGAGGCCAAGGAACACCAGCCGATCCAGCCGGAAAACCAGACGCTCGCCTCGATCACCTTCCAGAACTACTTCCGCATGTACGAGAAGCTGTCCGGCATGACCGGTACGGCGCTCACCGAGGCCGACGAGTTCATGGACATTTACGGCCTGGAAGTGCTGGAAGTGCCGACCAACATGCCGCTGGCGCGTAAGGACGACGACGACGAGGTCTACCGCACGGCGGCCGAGAAATACCGCGCCATCATCGAACTGATCAGCGACTGCAAGACGCGCGGCCAGCCGGTGCTGGTCGGCACCACCTCGATCGAGAAATCCGAGCAGCTCGCCGAATTGCTGCGCAAGCAGGGCTGGGAGCAGCACGATTTCTCCGACCCCAACGCCTTTGCCGCGCTTTATGGGGGCGACGAGGGCGCCGCCAAGAAGAAGGTCTTCGCCATCCTCAACGCCCGCTACCACGAGCAGGAAGCCTATATCGTGGCGCAGGCGGGCGTGCCGGGTGCCATCACCATCGCCACCAACATGGCCGGCCGCGGCACCGACATTCAGCTCGGCGGCAATGCCGACATGCGCATCCGCCAGGAAATCACCGACATCGAGGATTGGGGCGAGCGCGACAAGAGCCCGCGCGCCGAGGAGATCCGCAAGCAGGTGGCGCGGCTGAAGGACGTCGCGCTCAAGGCCGGCGGGCTCTTCGTGCTCGGCACCGAGCGGCACGAGAGCCGGCGCATCGACAACCAGTTGCGCGGCCGTTCCGGCCGCCAGGGCGACCCCGGCCATTCCAAGTTCTTCCTGTCGCTCGAAGACGACCTGATGCGCATCTTCGGCTCCGACAAGCTCGACGGCATGCTGCAGAAGCTCGGGCTGAAGGAAGGCGAAGCCATCGTCCATCCCTGGATCAACAAGGCGCTGGAAAAGGCGCAGCAGAAGGTCGAGGCGCGCAACTTCGACATCCGCAAGAACCTGCTCAAATACGACGACGTGATGAATGACCAGCGCAAGGTCATTTTCGAGCAACGTCTCGAATTGATGCGCGACGAGACGGTGGACGAGACCATCGCCGACATGCGTCATTCGGTGATCGACGAACTGGTCGGCAAGCACATTCCGGAGAATGCCTATCCCGAGCAGTGGGATACCGCGGCGCTCGACACCGCCGTGCGCGAGGTGCTGAGCCTCGAACTGCCGGTGCAGGACTGGGCCAAGGAAGAGGGCATCGCCGACGAGGAAGTGAAGGAGCGCATCAAGCGCCGCGCCGACGAATGGATGGCCTCGAAGGTGGCCAAATGGGGCACCGATGTGATGCGCTATGTCGAGAAGTCGATCCTGCTGCAGACGCTCGACTTCCTGTGGCGCGAGCATCTGGTGATGCTGGAACATCTGCGCCAGGTGATCGGCCTGCGCGGCTACGGCCAGCGCGATCCGCTCAACGAATACAAGGCCGAGGCCTTCGAGCTGTTCGAGGCCATGGTGGCCAATCTGCGCCAGGCGGTGACCGGCCAGCTCATGCGCGTCGAGGTCATGCAGCAGCCGCCGGAAGAGGAGCAGCAGCTTCCCTTCATGGAGGCGCACAAGGTCGATCCGCTGACCGGCGAGGACGAGATGACCTTTGCCAACGCGCCTCTGGCGCCGGCGCTCGTCGGCAACGGCCACGGCGCGCAGGTCGAGCGTAATTCGAAGGACCCCACCAGCTGGGGCAAGGTCGGCCGCAACGCGCCCTGCCCCTGCGGGTCCGGCAAGAAGTTCAAGCACTGCCACGGCAAGTACGCGTGAGGGCGGCCTTTATGCGCCGTCCTTGCGTGCGGGCGTGCTCCTGCCATGCTGACGCCTGACGTTCTCAAGAGCTATCTGCGCGAAATGCCGCGCGGCCACATCTTCGATCTGCGCTATGACCTGTTCTCCGCGGTGTTTCCGCCGGGTGCCAGCGACCGTGCTGCCTGGGCCGCGCTCAAGGCACTGGCCGACGCCTGCGATATCGTGGTGAAAGACTTTGCCGACGAGCAGCGAATCGAACTGATCAAGCGGTGATCGTCGCGCAGGCGAGGTGGCAATGATGGCGCAGGGCGACGTTCAACCCACAAGCAGCGTTCTAACCGAGCTCATGGCGCTGCGCGGCCTGTCGCTGCCACCGGCCGGCGAGGTGCGCATCACCGGCAACGATCCCTTTTTCCGCGCGCCGTTCCGGATCGGCGAGACGGCCGCCGCCGCGCTCGCCGCCATCGGCATTGCCGCCAATGATATTTGGGAGTCGCGTACGGAGCGCCGCCAGTCGGTGGCGATCGGCGTGCGTCAGGCCGCCGCCACTTTGCGCACCGTCGATTACACGGCGCGGCGCAACGCGGCCGGCGTATTCGAGCGCGTGCCGTTGTCTGCGGCGCACGCGCATATGCTGACGGTCACCCAGCCCTGGTCGACGCGCGACGGCCGCTGGTTCCTGCCCCATCTGAACCTGCCGCATCTGTCCGCGCGCGTTCTGGGCGTGCTCGGCTGCGAGAGTACGCCGGAAGCCGTCGCGGCGGCGGTTGCGCAATGGAATGCCGACGATCTCGAAGAGGCGATCGCGGCGGCGGGTGCTTGCGGCGGCACCATCCGCACGCCGGAGGAATGGCTCGCGCATCCGCAAGGACAACGGCTGGCGAAGAAACCGGTGATCGAAATCGCGCGCGACCGCGACGGCCCGCCGCAGCCGTTTCATCCTGGCGCGCGTCCGCTGGCCGGCGTGCGCGTGCTCGATCTCACCCGCATCCTGGCCGGGCCGGTCGGCGCCCGCGCGCTTGCCGAGCACGGCGCCGACGTGCTGATGGTCACCGCCGCGCATCTGCCGCAGGCGCCGGATCATGTGCGCGACACCAGCCACGGTAAACGCAGCTGCTTTCTCGACTTCCGCCAGGCCGCCGACGCGGCGCGCTTTGCCGCATTGGTGCGCGAAGCCGATGTGGTGTTCGACGGCTACCGGCCGGGCGTGCTCGGGCAGTTTGGTTTTGCCCCGGACGATCTGTTCAAGCTCAAGCCCGACCTCGTCCATGTCTCGATCAGTTGTTTTGGTTCGGACGGTCCCTTCGGCGGCCGTGCCGGCTGGGAACAGGTGGCGCAGGCGGTGACCGGCGTCTGCCACAGCAACGGCGTGCTCACCGAGGCCGGCCGGCCCAAGCTCGTGTTCGCGCCGATGTGCGACTACATCACCGGTTATCTCGCCGCATACGGCGCCATGCTGGCTTTGGCGCGCCGTGCGCGCCAGGGCGGCGGCTATCGCGTGCAGGCTTCGCTCTGCAAGTCGGCCATGCTGGTGCAGCGGCAAGGACTGTTGGAGACGTTCGATGAAGCGCCCGAGCGGCTCGATGCGCATGAAGTCGATGCACAGTCGGTGGTCGCGGATACCAGCTACGGTACGCTCAGGACGCTCGGCCCCGCGCTCAAACTGTCGGAGACGCCGTGCCGCTGGGACCGCCCGACGCCGCAGCTCGGCGGCGACGCGCCGGAATGGTTGCCGCGCTGAGGCGTTTCGGCCGTAGTTTCTGCGCCAGCTGCTTGCGGAACTTGCGATCGCGCTTGAGGTGCCATTCGCGGCTCATGGCTTCGCGCCGCGTGGCGAAGCGTTCTTCATGCAGCAGCATCCAGGTGCGCCCGCGCGTGAAGCGCGCGCCCTTGCCGGCATTATGCTGGGCGAGGCGGCGCGCCACGTCGTGAGTCCAGCCGACATAGGTCAGCGGTCCGTTACGCGTGATGGTGCCGAGCACATAGACGAAGCTGTCCATGCCTCGTCATAGCGCAGGATCCCGAAAAGTGGGTACCGGTTTTCGGAAAAGGTTATGCGCCGGCAAAAGAGCTGAAAACTCTGAACGGATCGAAACTGCCTGCGCGGCCGGAATTTAGCGGATGCCATACCAGCGCGAATCGAACGAGCCGGTCGGCACCACCGGTTGCGCGCCCGTCATCAGGTCGATGCTGCTCGGGGCCGGCGCGGAATAGGCGGTGCGCATCTGCGGCTGTGGCGCCACAGGCTGTTGCTTGGCCTGCCGCACCGCCGGTCTGGGCTCCGGCTCCGGCACGTTGCGCGTCACTGTCTTCGCGAGATGCTGGGGTCTGGCCGCTACCCGGGCTGGGTGAGGATGCAACGTCACCGGCGCGGAGGCGGTCTGCACGGCAGCGCGCTTCGGCTTGGCGGCAAGATCGGTATTGCCGCCGCGCGTCGCCGCCGGGGCGCTTTCGCTGGTGTCGGCGTTATCGGCCACAGCGGCTGGCGCCTGTGCCGCGTTCGCTTTGCCGCCGCTGAACAGCTTGCCGAAGAAACCGGCCACGGCAGCCGGCCGCTGACTTGGCGCAGCGCCTTCCTTCGCTTGCGGTGCCGGTGTCGGCATGGGCACGGTCGCCGGCGTCACCGACGCGCTCGACTCGGGTGCTTGGGCCGGAGTCGACGAGACGCTGGCAAGCTGGACTGTCGCCGGCTGGGTCACCTTCGGCGGCACACCCTGCAGTTCGGCGGTCGGCACCGCCGGGTTGGGCGTATGCGGCAGCGCGCCCGGCGCGGTATTGCCGTAGACGTCATAGACATTGGCCGCAACTTGCTGCCCGACGCCCGACGCGGCGATCTTGCTGGCGAAGACAGGGTTCATGCCGCCGTCGACGCCATGCGGGATCGGCACGGTGGACACGTTCTCGGCGATGTAGTTCGCCATCTTGAGCTGCTCGTGCCGGCGATAATTCAGCACTGCATCGGCGACGGTCGGATCAAGCCGATAGGCCGGGCAGGCGCCGCGCGGGTTGAACTGCAGCGGCTTGGTGGAGTTCTCCGGCGCCGCCGCGTCGAACACGTAACGCTTCTCGCACACCGCCACCTTCGGTTCCTGGCGGGTGGCTTCGAAGTCGTCATAGCCTTGCTTCAGCATCTTCCAGAAGGCGAAGTTCGGATTGTTGCGGTGCCTTGCCATGTTCAACGCGGTCATGCGGAACGGGAAGGCCTGCAGTTGGAATTCCTTCTGCCCGCCGAAGAAGGCATCGCGGGCCAGCACGTAAATCTCTTGGATCTGCTCGTCGGTCATGGCGTAGCAGCCGGCCGAGGAGCAGTCGCCATGCACCATCAGCTCCGAGCCGGTGTAGTTGTGCGCGCGGTCATAGGTGTTGGGAAAGCCGGTATTGAAGGCGAGATAATAATTCGAGTTCGGATTCATCTGCGCCGGGGTGATGGTGTAAAAACCTTCCGGCGCCTGACGATCGCCTTGCTTTTTCTTGGGGCCGAGCGCGCCCGACCAGCGGCAGATCGGATAGGTCTTGAGCAGCGCGAACTGGCCGTCGCGGTTCTTCTTCCAGACCTCCAGTTCCGCCTCTTCCTTGAAGATGCGGACCAGGATCGGCGAGTCCTTGTCCATGTTCTTTTCGGCGATCGATGCCACCATGCGTTCGGAAAGCGGCGCGAGCGCGCGGCCGTTGGTGGGAATGTCGCCTGGATTACAGCCGGCAAGGGCCACTGCGGCGGCAATCGCCGCGGGCGCGAGCAGCGCGCGGAGACGGGGTCGTATCAAACGCAAAACTCCCCCTCGTGGCAGGCCCATCTTTAGCAATCGTTATCCTTAAGATGTGGCATCCGCAAGGCGCTTGGGGGCAAGGCTGCCGCGCCCTAAGCTTATGGTGAAGCTAAGGTAAATTATGGCAACCGGTCCCGCTGAGGAGCCTCGCGGCGGCCGTTGACCGGCGCTGTCAGCCGGTCGCCCGGCTTAAGTTCCGGCCCATGGCCAGGAATTTCTCGCGGCGCGCGAGCCGCACCGCCTCGCGATCAAGCCCGTGCAATTCGGCAAAGGCGTGGCCGATGGCCTCGCCGGCGGTGGCGACGGCGGCCTGCGGATCGCGGTGGGCGCCGCCGGTCGGCTCCGTCACCACGTTGTCGATCACCCCGAAGCGCAGCATGTCCTGGGCGGTGATCTTCATGTTGGTGGCGGCGTCCTGTGCCTTGGCGGTATCGCGCCACAGGATGGAGGCAGCGCCTTCCGGCGAGATCACGCTGTAGATGGCGTGCTCCAGCATCAGCACTCGATTCGCGCTGGCGATGGCGATGGCACCGCCGGAGCCGCCTTCGCCCAGGATCATCGCCACATTGGGCACGCCGAGGCCGAGCGAGACATCGGTCGAGCGCGCGATCGCCTCGGCCTGGCCGCGCTCCTCGGCGCCGATCCCGGGATAGGCGCCGGCGGTATCGACCAAAGTGAGCACCGGGATGTCGAAGCGGTCGGCCATTTCCATCAGCCGCACCGCCTTGCGGTAGCCTTCCGGCCGCGCCATGCCGAAATTGTGCTTGAGCCGGCTTTCGGTATCGGTGCCCTTCTCGTGGCCGATGACGCAGATGCTGCTGCCGCGGAAGCGGCCGAAGCCGCCGACAATGGCCGCGTCGTCGCCGAATTTGCGGTCGCCGGCGAGCGGTACGAAATCGCCGATCAGCCCCTTGATGTAGTCGAGGCAGTGCGGGCGCTGCGGATGGCGCGCCACTTGCGTCTTCTGCCAGGGCGTGAGCTCGGCATAGATCTCCTTGAGCGCCAGCGCCGCCTTGACCTCCAGCCGGCCAATCTCCTCGCCGATGGCGACCGCATCGCCGGCCTGACCCATGGCGCGCAATTCCTCGACCTTGGCCTCCAGTTCGGCCACGGGTTTTTCAAAATCGAGATAGCTGCGCATTACGGTCCTGGGCTCGGGTTTCGATCGGGCGGAAGTGACCCAGGTAGGGCCGTTAAGTCAAGCAAGGGGGCTTGCTGGCTCCGATGCGCTCAGCCTTCCCCCAGCGGGTGCAGGTCGCGCACCAGGGTCTTCAGCCGCTCCTCCAGAACATGGGTATAGATCTGCGTCGTGGAAATGTCGGCGTGCCCGAGCAGCGTCTGCACCACCCTGAGGTCGGCGCCATTGTGCAAGAGATGGCTGGCAAAGGCGTGGCGCAACACATGCGGCGATAGCCGCTCGCCGCCGATGCCGCAGACCGCGCCCAGCGCCTTCAATTCGCGGGCGAAATGCTGGCGGGTGAGGTGGCCCTGCTCGCCGAACGAGGGAAACAGCCATTTCGACTGCGCCTCGCGCCCGGCTTCCGCGCGCAGCGCGAGATAGGCAGCCATGGCGCGCTTGGCGGACTGGTT
>JAKAMD010000093.1 GCA_021823875.1 Pseudomonadota bacterium
CCGCGATCGCCACCCGGTCGTGCGGTAGACCAGCGGCGGCCTGCTTGAGCGCGGTTTCGTTGAGGTCGACCAGCAGGACGCGCGCGCCTTCCTCGACGAAAAGCCGCGCCACCGCCAGGCCGAGGCGGCCGGCGCCGCCGGTGACAATGCAGGTTTTGCCCTCGAGCAGGCGGTCAGGGTTCGGCATGGCTGAGTGCTCCTTGTCTCATCGCAAAGTGTCCGCCGCGATCCTCAAACGATCAAGAGGTCGAGGAAGCTCTTGTCGTTGGCGAGGGTGGCGGAAGCGCCTTCCGCCACCACCTCGCCGCGCTGCATCACCATGACCTTGGTGCAGATCTGCATGGCCAGTTGCGGGTTCTGATCGACCAGGATCAGCGCCAGCCCGTGTTGGCGCGTCACCTCGATCAGGGCCTGGGTCAGGCTCTGCACGATGGAGGGCTGCAGGCCTTGCGAAAGCTCGTCGATGATCAAGAGCCGCGGTCCGACCGAAAGCGCACGGGCGATCGCCACCTGTTGCTGCTGGCCGCCGGACAGGGTGCCGGCCGGCTGATCGCGGCGGGTCGCCAAATCGGGAAACAGCGCGTAGACGTCGACCGGGGTTTCGGCATAGGCGCAGCCGCGCGCCAGCTCGATGTTCTCCGCCACCGTCAGGCGCGCGAACACCCCGCGGTTGTCGGGCACGAAGGTGACGCCGAGGCGCGCCAGCTTGCGCGGATCGCGCGCGGCAACCGGCTGTCCGTCGATTTCCAGCGTGCCGGAGAAGCGGTCGGCCAATCCCATCAGGGTGCGCAGCAGCGTGGTCTTGCCGACGCCGTTGCGTCCGAGCAGCGCCAGGGTTTCGCCCGCTTCGAGCGTGAACGAGACGCCGTTGACGATGCGGATCGCCCCGTAGCCGCCGATGATGTCGCGCGCGTTGACCAGCATCACGCCATCCCCAGATAGGCCTGGCGCACGTTCATGTCGGCCGACACCTCGTCCATCGAGCCTTCGCTGATGATGCGGCCGTGATGCAGGCAGACGACGCGGTCGGCCAGATCGCGCACGATTTCCATGTCGTGCTCGACGCAGATGATGGCGCAGCCGACTTCGTCACGCAGCGCGCGCAGCGTCTTGGCGAGCTTGCCGGCGTCGTTGCGCGCAAGGCCGGCGGCCGGCTCGTCGAGCAGCAACACCGCGGGCCGCGAGCACAAGGCCATGGCGATCTCGAGCGAGCGGCGATCGCTCAGCGACAGCGTCTCGACCCGCTGCGCGCCGTATTCCTTTTCGAGCGCGGCATAGCTCGCCGGCAGCGGCACCACGAAGCCCGCTTCCTGGCGCGCCAGCATCAGGTGTTCGTTCACGGAGAGCCCGGGAAACAGACTCGGCACCTGGAAGGTGCGGGCAAGGCCGGCGGTAACGCGGTTGTGCGGTGGCGTCTCCTCGATGCGCACGCCGCTCAGCGTTACAGTGCCCGAGTCGCAGGTGATCGCACCGGAAAACACGTTGAGCAGGGTGCTCTTGCCGGCACCATTCGGCCCGATCAGGCAGATGATCTCGGCCGGCTTCACGCGCAGATCGACGCCGTTGAGCACCTTATTGCCGGCGAAGCTCTTGACGATCTCGGCGCAGGCGAGAGCGTCCTCGGCGCCGGAGCGCCGCGTGCCCGGGGCAGCCGCCGCGCCGGGCGTGGTGTCCGCCAGTTGCGGGCCCCTGCGGAACACGCCGGCGATGCCGTCCGGCACCAGCAGCACCGACAGGATGAACAACAGGCCGAGGATGAGCAGATAGAATTCGCCCAGCGTGCTCGCCAGCGCGTCCTGGCCGTAGGTCAAGGCCACCGCGCCGATCATCGGCCCGAGGATGGTGTTCTTGCCGCCGATCGCCACCCAGACGAGCACCTGGGTGGAGAGCACGATGGCGACGCGGTCGGGACTGACGCTGCTCATCCACGGCGCCGACAGCGCGCCGGCGAAGGCCGCGACGACTGCGCTCAGCACGAAGGCGATCACACGCCCGCGAAAGATCGGAATGCCGAGATGCTCGGCCCGCTGGTCGTTGAGCCGGATGGCGGTGAGCCGGTTGCCCAAGGGCCGGTTCAGCACCGTGAACCACAGCACGGCGATGATGATGGCGATCGCGGCGAGGCAAAACCAGTAATAGGTATAGGTGTCGGCGAGCGGCGGCACGAAGAGGCCGGAACTGCCGCCCGTCACCGACCACCAGTCGCGCGCGATCTTCTCGGCGAGCAGAGTGATGGCGAGCGTCAGCACCGCCATGGTGGACGGATTGGTGGCGCGGTGCTGGCCGACCACGGCAGTGATGAGGCCGAGCACAGCCGCGACGGCGATCGCGATCAGCGCGCCGAGTTCCGGCGAATGATGGCGGGTTATCGCGATCGCCACGCCATAGACGCCGAGCCCGAAGAAGACGGCGTGGCCGATCGAGACGATGCCGGTGCGGCCCCAGGCAAGGTCGAGCCCGACGGCAAACAGGCCGTAGGTCAGGCCGAGCCCGATCAGGCCGACCTTGAACTCGCTCACCAGGAACGGGCACGCGGCCGCCGCGACCAGGAAGACGAGGCAATATACGAGCCCGGAATTGAAGCGTCCGGCCGCGCGCGGGCCTGCGTTCGCCGCTCCGGCCGCTAACGCTTGCTGGCGGATTTCCTGCGCCATTGTTGTTTTTGAACCTTATTGTCCGCGCGTGAGCCGCTCACTCCCGCGCGTGCGGGAATGAGCGGTGTCCGCCTCGCGACAGGCGAAGCTTAGTTTAGGCTTCGCACTTCAAGTCGTTTTTGACGAAGCCTACTTCCTTGACGATCTTGTACAGGCCACCCTTCTGGATCTGGGTGATGTACATCGGATAGTTGGGGTTCATCGTGGTCGGATCGATCTTGATCGGCTTGTCGGACAGGATGGTCTTAGCCTCGAGGCCCTTGAAGGCGTTGAACACCGCTTTCCTGTCATAGGTGCCGGCTTTCTCCACCGCCGCCTTGACGAAATCGAGCGTGTAGTAAGCGGTGGTCGCGACCAGCGGGATCGTGCCTTTGCCGTATTTCTTGTTGTAGGCCGCGATGAATTTCTTGTTGGCGGCGTTCTGCAGGTCCTCGGTGTAGCGCACGCAGGCATATTGCCCGTCGATCGCGTCGCCCATGGCCGGATAGAACTCGGCCTGCAGCGTGTCGCCGGTCAGATGCGCGCCCGGCAACAGGCCGAGGCTCTTGGCCTGCTTGACGAAGGCGATGGCGTCGCCGCCGACCACGCAGGAATAGATCACGTCGGGCTTGGCCGACTTGATCTTGGCAATCGAACTCGACCAGTCGGCGGTACCCAACGGGGCGTAGATTTCATCGAGCACCGTGACGCCGGCCTGCTTCATGTAATTCTTGGCGACGGTGAGATAAGCGTGCGGATAGGAGAAGTCGGAACCGATCAAGAAGAACTTCTTGCCGAATTTCTCGGCGACGAACGGCACCAGCGGCCCGTTCAGGTCGAACGAATTCTCGCCCATCATCACCGTGGTGGCGTCGCAGAACGAATGCCAGAATCCGTGCTCGGGGAAAATGACCGGCACGCCCGCTGCCGCGCACAGCCGGCTCGCCACCACCTCCTCGTCATTGGTGATGGTGCCGACGATCATGTCGACCTTTTCTTCCTGGATGAACTTTTTCACCACCGTGCCGGCGACCGCCGGGACCGCCTGCGTGTCTTGGGTGACGACCTCGATCTTGTGGCCGGCGATGCCGCCGGCGGCATTGATCGTCTCGACACCGAGGTTGAAGCCGCGCTGCATGGCAACGCCTTCGGGCGCCACCGGCCCCGTGAGCGGCGCGAGGAAGCCGATTTTGTAGGAGCGCGAGGCTTTGAAGCTCGCCGCCTGCGCGCCCGTTGCGGCAAGACCGCCGAACGCACTCGCGGCGGCAAGGCCGGCGCCGATGCGAACGACGCCCTGGTTGAACGAACGGCGTGACAGGTGCTGCGATGACGACGAATTCGGCGGCAATAGCAATTCTTGATCCTTCTTCACGTTTCCCTCCTTGCTGTTTTCCAGGACCACGAAATGCCCTGGGGTTTTATGGCAATGAAAAGCGCCAGCAGGCCGAACAGAATGGCTTCCGCCATGGTGACGTTGAGATAGGCCTGCAACATGGTGAAGGTGAATTCGACCGCCACGGCGCCGATCACCGGGCCGGCGAGCGAGCCCTGCTTGGCGACCAACACGGCAAAGAAGGCCGGTGCCAGGAAGGACAGGCCGAGCGTCGGTGTGATGGCGAGCGTCGGCGCGATCAGCGCGCCGGCCAGTACCGCCAGCGCGGTCGCCACCGAGAACACCATGGCAAAGGTGCGCTGCGGTGAGATGCCCATGATCGCGGCCATCTCGACATTGTCGATCGAGGCGCGCAGCCGCAGCCCGAGCGAGGTGCGATAGACCAGCAGCAACAGCGCGCCGAGCAGGGCGGCGATGCCGCAAATCACGACGATCCGGTAGGTCGGGTAGGTTAGTTCGCCAATGACGATCTGGCCCGACAGCGGCGGGTCGATACCCTTTTGCGACACGGTGAACAGTACGGCGGCGACCTGTTCGAGCACGATGCCGATGCCCCAGGTCGCCAGCAGCGTGGCGATGAAGCCTTTGTCATAGACCCAGCGCAGCACGCCGCGCTCCAGCAGCAGGCCGAGCAACAGGCCGATGATGAAAGTGATCAGCAGCGCCAGCGCAAACGGCAGTGCGCGCATGCTGTACATGCAATAGGCGCCGACCATCATCAGGTCGCCTTGCGCGACATTGACGATCTTCAATTCGCCCAGGATGAGGCCGAGGCTGAAGGCGACGAGCGCGAGGCCTGCCGACACCCACACGAAGTCCAGCAGAACCTGGATCGATCCGCTCATTGCCGCGATGTTTCCTCGCGGGCGCCTTATCCGGACCCCCCAACAGGCCAGGTCGGCGCCTCCTCCCTGGTGCGAACTCTAAGCACAAGATGATTGGGCGTCAAACTATTCGGCCGCCGTGCCCGCTCGCGGCGGCGGCCAATCAAGCCCGTGAATGCTGGCATTCTTGCATGTAATCCGCGTCCAAAATGTAGATTGAAGTTCATAATAATTGATGAGAGCGACAATCCGGCGCCGACGCGCGCAAACGCAAACGGCGCGGCCTGCGAAGGAGCGATCATCGCCGCCGACATGGAGATCAAGGCCAGGCAGCGGATTCAGAACCTGTCAAAGGGACGCAGGCTTTTTGGGTTCCTCATTCCAGGCCTTAACGCTGCTGCGCGAAGGCCTGCCAGAACCGGTGCCAATAGATGCCGAACCAGACGGTGTAATTTTCCGGGTGCGCTTGAATTTCTTGTTCGATCACTTCGGGCGCGCGCCAGGTCCAGGCCATGACTTCGTTTGGATCGGGCTGCGGCACGCCGTCGAAGCGGCCGCCGAACACATGCACCACTTCATTTTCGATCAGCCCGGATGAAACCGGCTCGTTGTAGTCGGCCAGGAACATATGGGTGAGGTCACAGCTAAACCCCATCTCTTCCGCGATGCGCCGGCGAGCGGCTTCCTCGACCGGCTCGTTCGGCCGCGGATGACTGCAGCAGGTGTTGGTCCACAATCCGCCCGAATGATATTTGCCGAGCGCGCGTTGCTGCAGCAGGAAACGTCCCGCCTCGTCGCAGACAAAAATCGAAAAGGCGCGATGACGGAAACCATGACGGTGCGCGTCGAGCTTCTCCATGGTGCCGATCGGCCGATCATCGGCGTCGACCAGCACGACGCGGTCAATGTCTTGCGCTTGATGGGAGAGAGACGGCTCGTGGGATAACGTCATGGGTGGCGTTCTCGGTCGTCTTTGATGGCGGTGGTTAAGCCTTGGCCGCGGGTGCTTCGACGCCGCTCGGCTGGAGCGCTTCCAGCAGCCGGATGCCGAACACGGCATCCGCTGCAGCGGACACGCCGACGATAAGATGCCGCATCAATGATCCCCCGAGCCCTTCGGTCCGTTCAAGACATTGAGATTAATCGCAAACCCGCCGGAAAGGCGAGCCCTTCCTCTGCCTTGGACAGCGGCCGGTTCAGGCCGCATGGGACCGCCCGAAAGGATGCGCAACCATTGGCCGCCGGTCGCCGGCCACACCTATCCTCCGCAACCTGCTTGATTTTGGTCAATCGGGCAATGCGACCGCGCACCTAATCTCATGAGGGTTAATGCGGCTCGGCCGCGCCATATCCGCGGCCGCCGGCACTCGCGATCCAATCCAGCCGAGCTGAGGTCCCGCTATGGCGTCCATTCTTGGCAGCGAAACTCATCGCCTGAAAGCCGACGTCGCGGTGATCGGCGGCGGCACCGCCGGCCTCAACACCGCACTCGCTGCCGCCGAAGCCGGCGCCGACGTGCTGGTGGTCGACAAGGCGCATATCCAACGCAGCGGCGCCATTGCCGGCGGCATCGACCACTTCTTCGCCTATCTCGACACCGGGCCGAGCTGGGACACGCGCGAGGCCTATCTCGGCTGGGTCTCCCGCGTGGCGCGCGGTGCGGCCAATATCAAGATCCACGAGAAGGTGTATTGCGACGAGCTGACCGCGGCGATGGAGCGCATCGAGAAGATGGGCGTGTCGCTGCATCAGCCCGACGGCACCATCCTGCGCACCCAGGCGCTCGGCCAGCCCGGTCCCATCGCGATCAATTTCGACGGCAAACTCCTGAAGCCGAAGATGGCCTTCGCGGTGAAGAAAAAGCATATCCGCGTCATCAACCGCGTGCAGGTGAGCAATATCTATCTGCACAACGGCGAATTCGCGGGCTTTGCCGGCTACGACATCCGCAATGGCGATTTCTACGAAATCCAATCCAAGGCGGTGGTGATCTCAACCGGCAACACCAACCGCATGTTCAAGAGCCAGACCGGCAATCCGTTCAATCTCTGGTACTGCCCGGCCAATACCGGCGACCTGCATCGCGCGGCTTTCGATGCCGGCGTCGAGCTCGCCAATGTCGAATATATCCGGCTCACCATCGTGCCCAAGGGCTTCAGCGCGCCCGGCTTCAACGCCTTCTTCGGCATGGGCGGCAAGTTCGTCAACGGCCTCGGCCAGCAGTTCATGCAGAACTACCACCCGATGGGCGACAAGGCGCCGCGCAACATGATGGTCTGGGGCGCGCTGCAGGAAGTGCGCGCCGGGCGCGGGCCGATCTATGTCGACGTGCGCCATCTCTCGGCCAAGGACCTCGCCCACCTGTTCCTGCAACTCGGTATCGACAAGGACACGCTGCCCGAATTCCTCAAGGCGAAGGGCTACGACCGCGAGGGCGCGCTGATCGAGCTGACGGTGTCGGAGCCGATGCAGGCGCGGCCGTCGGAACTGTGCGGTAGCGGCATCAAGATCGACGAGACCTGCGCGTCCAACGTGCCCGGCCTGTTTGCGGCGGGCGATGCGTCCGACCAGATGGGCTGCCTGCACATGTGCATGGCCGGCGGTTATGCCGCCGGCAAGCATGCGGCGCGCTATGCCGCCAAGGTCGCGCACCATGCGCCGCTGCCGGAAAAAGCGCTGGATGACGAACGCGCCCGCGTGTTCGCGCCGTTGTTGCGCAAATCCGGCATGGCGGCCGGCGAGTTCGAGAACATCGTGCGCATCGTCGCCACCGATCATTTCGGGCCGTACAAGAGCGAGGTCAGCCTCACCTCGGCGATCGCCAAGCTCAACGGTCTCGACCACTTCCGCGAGGATCTGAAGGCCAACAATCTGCACGAGCTGATGCGCTGCCACGAGGCGATGAACATCCAGTCGGTGGCCAAGATCGTCGCGCACGCGGCGCTGGCGCGTAAGGAGTCCCGCTTCGTGCCCTATCATTATCGCTCCGACTATCCGGAAACGAACGAGGATTGCTGCGGGCTGGTCGTGGTGCGCAAGGACGGGGAGACCGGCGTGGCCACCCGCTTCGAGCGCCTGCACTACGACGCCTGACGGAGGAACTGGCCATGACGGCGGTGATCGACAAGGGCAAGTGCAACGGCTGCGAACTGTGCGCGCTCTATTGCCCGCTCGACGTCATCCATATGGAAGACGGCATCGCGGTGATCCGCTACCCGGACGAATGCTGGCATTGCGGCGCCTGCCGCCAGGATTGCGCGCACGACGCCATCACCTTCCAGTTCGCGCCGGCGATGCTTGGCATTTGAGCATCGCGCCGGCGTGACGAGCCGATCCAACGGCTTATGAATTGAAGGAGTATCCGCAAAGAGAAGTCACAAAGTAAGAACCTCGGGAGGGCTCAATGAACTTACGACGTAAGGTCATTCTCGCCGCCGGTGCCATGGCGGCCGCAATTATGTTTGCCGCGACGGCGTCAGCGCAAATGTATGCCTTCGGTTCCGGCAAGCAGGGCTCCTTCACCTATTCGGCCAGTGCCGCGATCGCAAAAGTCGCGGCCGATCACGGCATGAACCTCCGCCTGAAGCCTTTCGGCGGCCAAAGCGCCTTCGTGCCGGGGATTAATGCCGGCGAAATTCAATTTGGCATCGCCAACGAACTGGATGCCCATTACGCCGCGACCGGCGAGGCGATCTACAAGGGAAAACCGCAGAAAAACCTCCGCGTTTTGACGGTCCTGACGCCGCTCTACAGCGATCTGTACGCGCGCAAGGATTCAAACATCAAGACGCCCGCCGATCTCAAGGGCAAAGCCGTGCCGACCGGCTATGTCAGCCAAAAGGTGCTCGGTATCCTCACTCAAGCCGTGCTCGCCAATGGCGGGGTGACGCTTGACGACATTCAGCCCGTTCCGGTGGCGAACGTGATCGGCGGCGCCAGCGAATTCGAGCAAGGCAAGGCGGATACCTTCATGTTCGCGATCGGCTCCGGCAAGGTCGCGGAGGTCGATGCCAAGGTCGGCGGCATCCGGGTGTTGCCGATCGATCCCTCGCCTCAGGCGATGGCGCGCACGCGAAAATTCGTCCCGGTCGCCTATGCCAGCAAGATCAAGCCTGGCAAGGGGCGCGCTGGCGTCGACGCGCCCGTCTGGGTCTTTGCCGTCGATTTCCTCGTCTTGGTCAACAAGGATGTGCCCGACGCGGACGTCTACAAGCTCGCCAAGATCATGCACGACAACAAGGCGGCATTAGCCGCGGGCTTCGGTGCGCTTCACGAATTTGACCCGAACCGGATGGCCAAGGAAGTGAGCACGCTGCAATTCCATCCGGGCGCGATCAAGTACTACAAGGAGATCGGCGCCTGGCCGCCGCATAGCGGCAGCTGAGCGCGCCTGACCGTTCGAGGTAGCACGTATCCGACGGCATCCACCGTGCGCCGGTGTGAGCCGGCTGTCGGGTTGCGTCTAGGCGGCCGGGGAGCGGTCGGGAAACTGCTTTTCGAGCAGTGCGAGAATGCGATCGAGCTTGTTGGCCTCCAAGGCGGCCAAGCTGATCTGCAAGGCTTCGATGCGGTGTTCCGCTTCGATATTGGTGCGGTAGTCCTCTTCCGCCTGACGACGGTCGCGTTCGGCTTGCCGGTTCTGGCTGATCATGATGAACGGCGCGGCATAGGCCGCCTGGAACGACAGCGCGAGATTCAGCAGGATGAACGGATAGGGGTCCCAATGCTGGATATAGGCGGTGATATTGAGGGCGACCCACACCGCCAGGATGATGGATTGCCCGATGATGAACGTCCATGAGCCCATGGTCGCGGCGACCGCATCGGCAATGCGCTGACCCATTGTGAGTTCCGAGGCATGTCGCGCATGCCAGTTGATCCTGCTCATCGGTGAGTTTCCCTGTGGCCTTTGACGACGTTCCCGGCGATCGCCGCGCCCCTCTGGAAAACGTCATTGTCGTTGAGAAGACGAATATCTTGCCATGGCCGAAACCGCGCGCAAGGCAAGCCGGGCGGCGTGCACATGTTCTTCTTGTCCGTCGTCCCATGAGGGGTCGGTGAGGCGGGCAGGATCGCTGCGGGTAGGATTTTCGGCTCAACCGGCCGTCGCGGCCGATGGGGCGGGGGCAGTCGGCAGCGCTAATCGCGCTTGCGGCGGCCCTTGCGGCCGTGGTCGTTCATGACCTTGCGGCACGCTTGGCTGATCTTGCCCCAATTCTTCCTTAGGCAGGTGGCGATCCGGTCTTCGTCGGGGATCGCTTCTTCGCAATAGGTATAGACATCGTTCTGGCAGGCGTTTTGTTCGGCCTGCCTGTCGGCGGGACTATCGGCCAGCGCCGCCGTCGAAACG
>JAKAMD010000094.1 GCA_021823875.1 Pseudomonadota bacterium
TTCCAGCACGGCTCGTCCCAACCCGGACGGGATCACCGCCACCCCGCGCAGCCGTGCCGGGTCCCGCTCAAGCGCCGCCAGGGTCACGCGGTTGTCGGTCCCATGCGCGCCGCCATGGACGATGACCGCGCGGTCGACGCCCAGAATGCCGTGCATCTTCTTGAGGTCGTCGAACGTGCAGTCTTCCGGCGTGTAGCTGCGCTGCGGGCTGAACGGAAACTGCGCGTGCGGGCCGAAGACATGCACATGGCAGTCGCTAGACCCGGCCGGGAGCCGGAATTTCGGCCGACGCGTGTCGCGGTCCGGACCGGGGCAGGGGTGCATCACACTGGCTCCGTCTTGCATCAGACTTTAATGCCGTTCGGCGAAGCAAAGCCGATTTGGCGCTGAAACCGTTTGACGCTCCCGACCGGATCAGTCAATAATGAAATCGATAAAACATCAAAAAATCGATTTATGTGGAGGAAGCATGCTCCGGTCCGTCTCCCGTCTCCTTTTCGCCGCTCTGGCGGTCTGTTGCCTGGTATTTCCATCGTATGCCGCGGGCTTTCCCCAGGCGCCGGTCCGCATCGTCGTTCCGTTCCCGCCCGGCGGCTCGAACGACGTCATTGCCCGGATCGTAGCTCAGAAACTCGGCGCGTTGTGGGGCCAGTCGGTCATCGTCGAGAACCATGCCGGCGCAGGTGGCAATGTCGGTGCGCAGTACGTCGTGCGCTCGGCGGCTAATGGCTACACGCTTCTGCTGGCGGCGCCCGGCCCGCTGGCGGTCAATCAGACGCTCTATCAACACCTGCCCTTTGCCCCCGAAAAGGATTTCGCGCCGGTAGCGCTCATTGCATCGGTGCCGATCGTGCTCACCGTAAATCCGAAGGTGAAAGCCACAACGGTCGCGCAATTGATCGCACTGGCGAAGGCCGAGCCGGGTAAGCTGAACTTCGGATCGTCGGGCAACGGTTCGACCAATCACCTGACCGGTGAGCTGTTTAAGAGCATGGCCGGGATCAACATCGTCCATGTGCCGTATCGTGGCGCGGCGCCGGCAATGAACGATCTGATTGCCGGTCAGATCCAGATCTTGTTCGACAACATGCCGGCGGTGCAGCCACAGGTGCAGGCCGGGACGATCCGTGCACTCGCGGTGACGACCAAAACGCGGGCGAAGGTGTTGCCGAATGTGCCAACCATGATCGAGGCGGGCGTCCCGGGCTTCGAAGCAAGTTCGTGGTTCGGATTGGTTGCGCCGGCGAAAACTCCGCCGGCGGTGCTGAAGGTTCTCGATGAATCCGTCGCCAAGATCCTGAAGGACCCGGACACGATCAAAAGGTTCGCTCAGCTCGGCGCTGACCCCGGTACCGTTACCGGCGCGGCCTTCGGTGCTTTCCTCAAGTCGGAGGCAACGAAATGGGGCAAGGTCGTCAAGCTTGCCGGTGCTAAGGTCGACTGACGGGTTCAGGTGTCGGCCAATGCCGATGCCTGACACCACAACGGGATTCGACAATGATCGATGGAGCCGCGAAAGAGGGCACCAATAAGACGCTGACCGCCGCGCTGGCGAGCCAATTGCGCCAGGCCATCATCGCCGGGCGCTTTCAGCCCGGCGCGCGACTACGGCTTGACGATCTGCGCTCCCAGTTCGGAGTGAGCCTCAGCCCGTTGCGCGAAGCATTGACGGGCCTGGGTGCCGAACGCCTCGTCGATATCGAGGCGCAGCGGGGGTTCCGAATCCCTCCCGTGTCGGAATCGGCTCTCAAGGAGATCACGAGTCTGCGGGTTGAGCTCGAAACGATCGCGTTGCGAAGCTCGATCGAGAAGGGTGATATCGACTGGGAAACCGGACTTGCCGGAGCCTTGCACAGGCTTTTGCGGACGGGCCGCGCCAGTTCCGGCCCAGGCATGGAAGACTGGGAGAAGGCGCACCGCGCCTTTCACATGTCGCTGCTGGCAGCCTGCGACATGCCGCTCTTGTTGAACTTCTGTTCGGTGCTGCACGATCACAGCGACCGGTACCGCCGCATGTTCCTGAAGACGCATGCGGGTGACCGCGACGTGCCCTCGGAGCATCAGCGTATCGCCGAGCTTGCAATGGAAAGAAACGCCGACGAGGCTTGCACGCTTTTGCGGCAGCACATCGCGCGCACGGGCGAGAATGTCCGCTTGGCTTTGCTTCATGTGCAAAGCCCGTGAGGCCAACGAATGTCTCGCGTGAAACGTTCGAATCAAATTCCGGAATCGAGTGAACCATGAAGGAACGCCAGCATACGCTTGCTGAATTCGAGCGCCGTTACGAGGATATGATCGGCTTCACGCCGCCAAAGGTGGCCAAACGTCTCAAGCTTGGAATGAGTATCGATCCAGGTTTGCTGGCCGCGCTGGAGGATTGGCGCATCGCCGCCCTGACGCCGGAGGCGATCGATGCGAAAACCGTTCAGCTTATTTGTTTCGCGATTCTGCTGGCGCAAACGTCGGAGGCGGCTGCCAATCACGCGCGCGCGGCAGTGAAGGCGGGAGCCACGCGCGAGGAGCTGCATGCGGTGGCGGGGCTGGCGGCGCTGTTTCGAGGGCTCGCGGCCTTCAACATGGCGGGCGAAATTATCGGCGCTCTTTTTCCGGAGTCGGTTACGACGGCGGAGTGAGTAGGACGGCCGCGCCTTTCAAAGGAGCACTGACCGAGCGGTCGTTTCAATGCGCGCGAGTCATGGCAGCGGCATCGCGATAATAACGGTGAACTTGGGGGAAAGAGGCGCGCGGGCCCAACAAAGTGATGGCCCCCTTGCGCAAGGTGACCGACCGGAACTAAGCTAAACCATCGCGGGGGCGACGGATGCGGTGGCTGGCCAGTCCGGTCGGCACGCGCACATTGGCGCGGAGTCGCGGTTGACGCACCTTAAATCTTGGTAAGGTTCAACCTGGGGTGCCTGCCGATGTGGGCAGCCCGGAGCAAGCCGCTATGGCCGTCAAGAAATGGCCCTGGCGCAGCAAGAAATCGCCGCGGCCGCGGCTCATGGATTCGGCACGAAACGGTACGATTTTTTTATGGAAGGGACGCGTTAAGCGCTCCCTTTAAATGGATCGCTGATTTGGCCGCCCTAGCTGGGCGTATCGCACTTTTTGTTGCGCTTATTGAGCGAGCCAGGAGAGAACCGTGCCCGGTAACGTTTGGCAGCTGTCAATTTGCATCGGGTTTCGGCTGCTCGTGCGACAGCACCCGCATAATCTCATCCCGCACATTGCTTCGTTCGTCGGCGCTCATGCTGACGTTTAGATGGGTTTCATAGGCGATGCGCGCCGGCCGGTGAAAGACCATGACGCGGTCGCCGATCTCCATGGCTTCGTTGATCTGATGGGTGATGAAGATGGCGGTTTTGTTGTTCTGGCGTACCAGCCGGACAAACTCGGCGCGCAGGTCGCGGGCGGTCATCTCGTCGAGCGCGGAGAACGGCTCGTCGCAGAGCAAAATATCGGGATTGACCGCGAAGGCACGCGCGATTGAAACGCGCTGGCGCATACCGCCGGACAACGCGTGCGGATAGTCGTTCTCGTGCCCGCGCAGCCCGAGCCGCTCCAGCCATCGCCGCGCGGTCGCCTCCGATTCCTTCGAATCGGCATCGAGGATTTGCAGGCCGAGCCGCACGTTATCGAGTGCGCTGCGCCAGGGCATCAGCCGGTCGTTTTGGAAGACGATACCGATCTTGCCGCGAAAGAATTCAAACTCACGGAAAGGGTTGTGGCCGACGACGGTGGCGGACCCAGAGGTCGGCTCAGTCAACCCGGCCACGATGTTGAACATCGTGGACTTGCCGCAGCCGGTCTTGCCCAGCACGGCGACGATTTCACCCTTGGCGATCGAGAAGGACAACTTGTCGACCGCGATCAAATCTCCGCGCCCGTCAACACGGCCGAAGATCTTGCTCACATCCTTGAAGCAGATAACGGGATCGGTGTCTGTCATGGCAATCTCGTTGGCCGTGACGCGTTCATGCACCGCACAATGGGGCCTCACATTGTCCGTTCCGAAACGGGGCGGTAGCGCAGCGCCCAGTTTTCGATCGCGTTGATGGTCTGCTGCACGACCAGCACAAACAGGACGAGTTGTAGCGTCCAGGCCATGGCGCCGGCCATGTCAAACAACTGTTGTTGGCGCAGCAACTGGTAGCCGACGCCGCCGGTCGCGCCGACCAGTTCCGCCACTACGACCACGCGTGCGGCATTGCCCAGATTGACCTTCCAGGCGGTGAGGATGCCGGGCACGATGGTCGGCACGATCAGGTAGCGGAACAGCTTGGCCCGGCTCGGCCGGAACGACATGGTCATTTCGAACAGATCCTTCGACATGGAGCGGAAGGCATCGAGGATCTGGTAGGTGAAGGCCGGCAAGGTGGTCATCACCATGATGAACAGCACCCGGAATTCGATGCCGTTGAACCAGATGATCGCGAACACCACCCAGGACAGGGCGGGAATGCCCTGGAAGAAGGTCAGCACCGGCGTAACGAAATTCTCCATGGTCTTCGATTGACCGATGAGCAGCGCGAGTATGCTGCCGAAGATGAAGGCGCTGAAGAGGCCGGCGAAAATCCGCCAGGCGGTCAGCAAGACGTCGGCCAGCAGCGATCCCGTGATTAGGATGTCGATGGTGCGCGTGATGATCGCCGGGACCGGGGGGAACAGAAAGGGCGGAAAGACGTAGGACAGAATCTGCCACGCCGCCGCCAGCAGGAGCATGCTGACGGCGGCCTGGAGGAAGCGCACGATGCGCGTGTTCTTCATTTGAGCGGCTTGTCGTAGATGGTGTCGTTCGACGGCATGGATTTCAGGTAACCGACGTCCATGCCGGCCTTGTAGACCGCGTCGATCTGCTTCTTCAGGTCATGGGCGCCCATCACATTCATGCCTAGCCGCTCGTTGGATTTGATCAGAGACACCAGCGCCGCCTGGTCCGCCGCGGTTCCTTTGGGTTCGATCAACTTGGCGGCCTCTTCCGGATGCTGGACGATGAATTCGCCAGCCGCCTTATAAGCCGCGTAGAGCTTGGGGATCAGCGCCTCGTGCTCTTTGATCCAGCCGGTATGGGCGGCGACCCCGAGATAGGGAATTTGCGTGCCGCCGGCGAAGGTCTTCCAGGTCTTTTCGAGCTGCAGATCGAGCAGTCGGATGTCGGGCTTCTTGGCCTTGAGCAACGTGTAGGCCGGTTCCCAGAGCTGCACGGCATCGGCACGATCGGCCATGGCATAACCGACGAGGCCGGGCGGCGCAGTATTGACCACCTTGATCTTCGCGGTATCGGCGCCGAGCTTCTTGGCAAAGAAGTCGAACATCTGGAAGTTGGTGGTGGCGCGCGCGGCGGCGAGCTCCTTGCCCTCCAGATCCTTCACGGTCTTGACCGCCGGCCGCGAGGTGACGACGCCGCCCCAGAAGTCGAACAGGTTGAAGAGGTATTTGACCTTCACCCCGCGCAGGTCGGCGAGGCCGACGGTCAGCAGGGCGGCGCTGCCGCCGAGTTGATACTCGCCCGAATTGAACTGAGTGGTGTAGGCGGTGGGCGGGCGCTCGTCGAAGGTGATGTCGAGCCCGTTTGCGGTATCGAACTTCTTGGCCTTGATCACCGGCGGCATGAAAGCGCCGAGCGACGGGAATCCAAAAACCACGATCTTGAGCTTAGCCGGCGCCTGTGCCGCGGCCGGCGCTGGTGCGCCGAGCGCCAAACAGGCAAGAGCCGCGATGGCAAAGCCGGTCGCGCGCGTGAGAACTGAACCCTTTTTCATTGCTACCTCCCTATTGCTTTTTTGAATGGGTGTGATGCCTCGATTGGTCAGGACGAGAGGACTTGGCCGGCGACGATCTCGCGTCGCAGGCCGGTAAAGAACTGCTTGATCAGGTGTTTGGCGACCCCCTTGAGAATGCGCTGGCCGACGCCGGCAACCAGGCCGCCGATTTCACCTTCGCCATTGTAGGTCATGAGGAGGCCATCGGCATTCTGGGCCAGAGCGAAAGTCGCTTCCCCGCTGCCATGGCCAAGCGAACCGGCGCCGGAGACCGTGATCTTGCATTGCGTTGGCGGCTGTTTGTCGCGCAGCGCGATCTCGCCCTCGAAACTGCCGCCGACCGAGGCGACCTTGAGATTGAGGATCAGCTTGAAATGATCCTCGCCGATCGGAAGCATATCCTTGCAGCCGGGAATACACTTCTTCAGCACTTCGGGATCGTTGAGCGCGGTCCACAGCGCTTCGGCAACGACCTCGAATTTCTCTTCGCCGCCGATATCGAGTTTCATCGCCGCCTCATGCAATGCGGAACAGTTTGGCGGCAAGGCCGCCATTGATCGAGTCGGTCTGCGCCTTGCTCAGACCGGCCTCGGCGACGATTTTCATCGGTTCGGTGTCGCCGATGGGGAAAGGCATGTCGGAGCCCATCATCAGTCGCTCGCTGCCGATCATCTCGATGACGAATTTCAAAACGCGGGCATCGTGCAGAACGGTATCGGTATAGATGCGTGCCAGTCCTTCGACCGGGTCGCCGATGCCGGCCGTGATCTGCGCGTTGCGCTTGAGCCGGCCGAGCACGAAGGGCAGGGCGGCGGCCCCCATGGGGGCGAAGAACTTGGCATTCTTGTATTTGGTCGGATGGCCGGTGCAGAGCAGGCGCGCGACCGCGATGACCGCGTCGGTGATGCGGCCGAGGCCATTGGCGAGCCCAAAGTCATTGACCCGCACGTCGCCGGCGTCGAAGCTGGGATGGATGTGGATTACGGCTCCGGTCTCATCGGCAGCGGCCCAGAACGGATCGAGATCGGCATGATCGAGTGTGCTGCCGACCCCGCGCGGCAGGGTGCCGATCATGGCGCCGGGGAAGCCGGCGGCCATCGCATCCTTCAGGACGGCGGCCGCGCGTGCACCATCACCCAGCGGCACGGTGGCGAGCGGCACGAAACGCGGCTCGGCCTTGGCGGCGGCGAGCAGCACTTCGTTGGTCAGCCGGCTCCAGGCTTCGCCTTCGGCGCCGGGCACGTCATAGCCGAACATGTCGACCCAGCCGCCGACCACCTGCTTGTCGATGCCCTGCTTCTGCATCCAGGCGACGCGCCCCGCGATGTCCGACAGCGGCTTGGACACCGGCCGCGTCGGTTTGCCGCCTGAGAAGGAGAATGCCAGGCTGCCGCCGTCCTCGATCAGGCGGACGGACGGAAACCGACCGCTGTTGGCGCGGATGGCGGCCAGCAGTTCCGCCGGCACCAGATGAGCATGACAGTCGACGATCATTCCTTGTTCCTCATTTTATGCGTGCGGCGGCAATGGCATCGCCGAGTTTGGTCGCTTTGAGCGGCAGCGTGTTGACGGACACACCGAGCGGACGCAGCGCGTCGTTCACCGCATTGGCGATCGCGGCAGCCGCGCCAAGATAGCCGGATTCACCCGAACCCTTCTGGCCAAACACCGTGAGCGGCGAGGGCGTCTCGTGATGGATGATCTCGACCGGCGGCACTTCGTGCGCCGACGGCAGCAGATAATCCATGAAGCTCTGCGCCATGAGCTGGCCCTCGCCGTCGTAGGCGAATTCCTCATAGAGCGCCGCGCCGATTCCATGTGCGATGCCACCCATGGTCATGCCGCGCACGACCTTCGGATTGATCACGGTGCCGCAATCGTGGCCGATGCGGTAGCACACGATCTCCGGCGTGCCGAGAACGGGATCGAGGGCAACCAGCAGCAGATGGAATTCGAACGAGTAGCAGGGATACATCTGCACCCGGCCATCCGGGGTTGGCAGTGCGCCGCCATGGGGCACTTGCTCGATGTGGCTTACTGCGAGACCCGGCTCCATGCCCGGTGGCATGCGATGATAATTCCGATGCGCGATCCAGACCACGTCGGCCCAGCTCCGCCGTTTGTCCGACGCATTGCGGTCGTAGACATCACCATTGGCATAGACTGCGCGCTCGAGCGGAATGTCGAGATCGTGGGCGGCGATGGCAATGACCTTGTCCTTGAGCTTGTGAGCCGCATGAAAAGCGGCGCCGCCCAGTACGATCGCCATACGGCTGCCGACCGGCGTGCCGCTCGGCAGCGCGTTGAGCGAATCCGGCCGCGTCACCCGGATGCCGTCGGGGTCGAGCCCGAGCACCTCGCCGATCACCGTGCCGACCAGCGTCTCATGGCCCTGGCCGGAGGAGGTGGTGTGCATGGTGGCGGTGATGGTTCCGTTGCCGTCCACCGCGATGCGGCAGGAATCCATGAATGTGGTGGTGGTGATCTTCGGGTTGAGCAGCGCCTCGAACAGGGCATTGCCGCCGCTCGGCTCCAGGCAGGCAGCGATGCCGATGCCGGCGAGCTTGCCTTCGCCGCGCAGTTGCTCGCGGCGCTGCTTGAGATCGTCGTAGCTGGTGTGCGCCAGCACCTTGTCGATCACCGCTTGATAATTGCCGCTGTCGTAGCTCGAGCCGCTCGGGATCGTGTAGGGGAATTCGTCGTGGCGGATCAGATTGCGCCGGCGCAGCTCGAGCCGGTCGATACCGAGCACATTGGCCACCTCGTCCATGGTGCGCTCGATGGCGAAATTGGTCGGCCCTTGGCCGAAGGCGCGCACGGCTTCCTGCGTGGTCTTGTTGGTGACCACCGCCATGGCGCGGTACTGCACGCTTTTGATCTTGTAGGGACCGACGATGGCGCCGATCGGCTTGCCGAGCTGGAACGGCGAGCGGCCGGCATAGGCGCCGACATTGTCGAGCGCCCGCATCTTCATCGCGCGGATCAGCCCTTCGTCGTTGAAGGCCACCTCGACGTCGAACAGCCGCTCCGGCCCATGCGCGTCGCCGCCGCGCATGTTCTCCAGCCGGTCCTCGATCAGGCGCACCGGGAAGCCGAGCCGGCGGGCGAGATAGCCGATAAGCACGGTGTGCTTGATGCCGCGTTTGACGCCGTAGCTGCCACCGACGTCGACGTCGTAATGCACCCGCACGCCGGAGCCGGGAAGCTTCAGCGCGTTGCTGATCTGCTCGTTGTAGCGCGGCATCTGGATCGAGGCCCAGATGTCGAGCACCTCGCGCCACGGGTCCCAGCTTCCCACCACGCCGAATGTCTCGATCGGCACGGTCGAGCTGCGGCCCCATTTGACCCGCAGTTTCAGATGGCGCGGGCTGGCGGCGAAGTCCTGGTCGACCTCGCCCCAGACGAAGGTCTTGTCGAGCAGCACATTGGAGCCGTGCGCCTCGTGCACCAGCGGTGCATCTTTTTCGAGCGCCCGTTCGGCGTCGAGCACGAAGGGTAACCGCTCGTAATCGATCTTGACCCGTTCGGCGGCGTCTTCGGCCAAGGCACGGCTGTCGGCCACGACGGCGGCGACCCATTCGCCGGCATAGCGGGCGACGTCGAGCGCCAGCGGCCGGCGCGGCACGTTGGGGGTATCGAGACCCGCCATCAGCGCTTGAGTACCCGCGGCGAGTTCCTCTCCCGTCAGCACATAATGAACCCCGGGAAGAGCGAGCGCGGCGCTGGCATCGATATTTTTGATACGAGCGGCCGGGTAGGGGCAGGTGACCAGCGCCACATGCTTCATGTTGGGCAGGTCGAGATCGGCAACGAAATTGCCCTTACCGGCGACGAACCGGCGGTCCTCGCGCACGCGGCGGTCGCTGGAGACGAAACGGAAACGGTCGGAGGCGGCGCTCATCGGCTCAACTCCGCGGGCCGGTTGACGCCGCGCAGCCGCTCAGCGGCAAGCGCGATGGCCTCCACGATCTGCGCATAGCCGGTGCAGCGGCAGATGTTGCCGGAAATCGCTTCGACGATTTCCTCGCGCGTGGGCTCTGTATTGTTGGCGAGCAGCGAATGCGCCGCCAGGATCATTGCCGGCGTGCAATAGCCGCATTGCATGCCGTGAGTCTCGCAGAAGGCGTCCTGGATGGGCGACAATTCGCCGGGCCCGGGGGTGACGCCTTCGATGGTGGTGATGGCGGAGCCCTCCGCCTGCGGCGCGAACATCAGGCAGGAGCGCACCGCGACGCCGTCGTAAAGCACAGTGCAGGCGCCGCAGACGCCGTGCTCGCAGCCGGCATGGGCGCCCTTCAGCCCCAAGACGTCGCGCAGGCAATCGAGCAGGGTGGTGCGCGGCTCGACGTCGAGCACATGCTCCTGGCCGTTGACGTTGAGCTTAATGTGCATGGCTGCTTCCTTGCGCATTTGTCTTGGCCT
>JAKAMD010000095.1 GCA_021823875.1 Pseudomonadota bacterium
TAGGGCACCACTTCGGCGCCGAGCGCTTCGGTACGCGCGCGTTTGGCGCGCGGCGCATCGCTCGGCATCACGATGGTGGCGGGCATACCGAGAAGTTTGGCCGCCGCCGCCACGCCCTGCGCGTGATTGCCGCTCGAATAGGCCACCACGCCCGCGCGGCGGCGCTCCTCGGGGATCGATGAAATCTTGTTGTAGGCGCCGCGGAACTTGAACGAGCCGGTGCGTTGCAGCGTCTCCAGCTTGAGGAACACGCGCGCGCCGAGGCGTTCGTCGAGCACCGGCACATTGATCAGCGGCGTGCGCACCGCCACGCCGCGCAGGCGCTCCTGCGCCGCCGCGATATCGGCGGCGGTGGGTGTCGTGCGGGTATCGATGGCGCCCATGCCGCAAGGCTAGCGCCGAAAACCGGCGCTGTCATCGCCTGCCCCGGAATTGCGACGGTCCCGGGTCTGCGGCGCAGCGTTCACACGCGGCACCGCGCCCGGCACAGGTCATGCCGCCTTGCGCATTCTGCGCACCCAGCGCAACAGGCGGGCCGGCTTCGGCGCCTTTTGCGCCGTGGTCACGTGTTCGAGGAACAGCGCCGCGCTTTGTTCCCAGCTCATCTGCAGCGCGAAATCGCGGCAGGCATCGCGCGGGATATCGAGCGCCGCGAGACAGGCGCGCCGCAGGTCCTCTTCCAACACGCCGACCGGCGCCTGCCCCAGCACGTCGCGCGGCGCCGGCGCAGGATACGCCGCCACCGGCACGCCGCTCGCCAGCGCCTCCAGCAGCACCAGCCCGAAGGTGTCGGTGCGGCTCGGAAACACGAACACGTCGGCCGCCGCATAGATCTCGGCCAGCGCCTCGCCCTGATGCGCGCCCAGGAACACCGCCTGCGGATAAGTCTTCTCCAACGCCGCGCGCGCGGGGCCGTCGCCGACCACCACTTTGGTGCCCGGCAGGTCGAGCGCGAGGAAGGCTTCCAGGTTCTTCTCCACCGCCACGCGCCCCACCGTCAGAAAGATCGGCCGCGGCAGACCGAGCGTGGCGCCCGGCCGCGGCCGGAACAGGTGGGCGTCGACCCCGCGCGGCCACAGCCGCACATCGTGGAAGCCGCGTTGTCCGAGCTCGGTCATAAGCGTCGGCGTCGCCGCCAGCACGGCCGCGCCCGGCGCATGGAAACGCTTGAGCCAGCGCCACGACATCTCGGTGGTCAATGACGCGGGCAGCGGCAATCGCTCGGCGAGATAATCGGGAAAGCGGGTGTGGAAGCTGGTGGTGAACGGCAGGTGCCGCCTGATGCAAAGCCGACGCAGCGCGTGGCCGATCGGGCCTTCGGTGGCGACGTGGATCGCCTGCGGCCGCACGTGATCGAGCTTGCGCGCCACCGCGCCCGGCGGCACCAGCGCCAGCCGGATTTCCGGATAGCTCGGCAGCGGCAGCGTGTAGAAGTCGGCCGGCGTGAGGAATTCCAGTTCGGCGCCGAGCGCCGGCGCCTCGCGCGCCACATGCCCCAAGGTACGCACCACGCCATTGACCTGCGGATGCCAGGCGTCGGTCGCGACCAGGATTTTGACTAAGCTCATGCCGCCTGCGGCTGCGGCAGCGCGGCCATCGGCTCCTCGTCGCGCATCAGCTCGGTCCAGGTGATGATCTCGAAGCGGCCGTCCAGGCGCTCGCCCACCGCGGTGCAGCTTTCCACCCAGTCGCCGCAATTGATGTAGCGCAGGCCGTAATCGTCATGCAGGGCGGGCGTATGGATATGGCCGCAGATCACGCCGTCGGCTTGGTGCCGCTGCGCTTCGGTCGCCAGCGCCTTCTCGAAGGCGCCGATGTAATTGACCGCGTTCTTCACCTTCAGCTTCGCCCATTTCGACAGCGACCAGTAGGGCGCGCCGATCAGCCGCCGCAGCACGTTGAACAGCCGGTTGACGGTGATGGCGAAGTCGTAGGCCTTGTCGCCGAGCAGCGCCAGCCAGCGCGCCTGCGTCACCACCAGGTCGAAAATATCGCCGTGCACGACCAAGTAGCGCTTGCCGTCGGCGCCTTCGTGCACGATGTTCTCGATCACTTCGATGCCGCCGAAATGCGTGCCGTAATAGCCGCGCAGGAATTCGTCGTGGTTGCCCGGCGTGTAGATGATGCGCGCGCCCTTGCGCGCCTTGCGCAACAATTTCTGCACCACGTCGTTGTGCGCCTGCGGCCAATACCAGGACGAGCGCAGCGCCCAGCCATCGACGATGTCGCCGACCAGATAAATGGTGTCGGCGTCGTGCTGGCGGAGGAAGTCGAGAAGCTTGTCGGCCTGGCAGCCGCGCGTGCCGAGATGCACGTCGGAAATGAAGAGCGCGCGATAACGCTTCGTGGCGATGTCCGTCACGATGCGGGGATCTTCGGTTGCCTGCTCATGTGACGGGGGAAATAGCATGACAATGTTTCAGTTTTATGACAGCGATAATGACCTATTCAGAAGCACGTCGCCCGCCTTCGATTTTCCCGATGCCCGGTTATCCTTTGGAAGAAACGCGGGTCAGGCGGCTTGCGGTTGCGCCAGCGCGCGCCGGAAGCGCACCAGCGTATAGACCCCGAACGGCTTGACCTTGCGCCGCTCGATCAGTTCGGCGCCGCCGTGACGCTCAGCCCAGGCGGCGAGCCGCTGGAACGGGAATTCCGGCCGCAGCCCCAACCCGCGCGCCTTTTGCGCCAGCAAGCGCTCGACCGCGGCGGCGAAGCCTTTCTCGGAATAGAGATGGTTGACCAGGATGATCTGCCCGCCCGGCTTCACCACCCGCGCGCATTCCGACAGCACGCGCTCGGGATTTTCCACCAGCGTGATGACGAATTGCCCGACCACGCAGTCGAAGCTCGCATCCCCGAATTTCAGGTCATGCGCGTCCATCACCGTCAGCCCCTTGACGTGCGGATAGCGCCCGCTCGCCGCGCGGATGCGCGCGCGCGCGATCATCGGCTCGGAGATATCGATGCCGGTGATTTCGGTCGTCTGGTCGTAATCGTCGAAGGAGAGCCCGGTGCCGACGCCGATCTCCAGGATGCGCCCGCCCACCGCGCGCGCGGCCTGCGCGGCGGCGCGCCGTCCGTTCAGGAAAACCGGCCCGCACAGCACGTCATAGACCGGCGCCCAGCGGGCATAGGCCTTTTCCATCACATCGCTATCGGGATCGCGCAGCATGGTGCCCCTCGAATCGATCAGTTCCGTTCCGGGGTGGCAGTAGCAATGCTGTGCGACAATCAGGCGACAGGCGGCGAGGCCTCGCCTCTTCTTTTTGGGCCGGCTCAAAACGGCACACCCTTATGCCGAAATCCGGCATCCCGCCGACTGACGGAGATTGCTCAACCGGACAACCAGGGCATGCCGCCGACGGCACGCGGTTCGGTCGTCAGCCGTGAATAAAATGCTCGAGCTGATCGATCGTGAACTTCTGCTCGCCAATGATGCTTTTCACGAGATCGCCAATTGAAACAATGCCGACCGGCGTCTCGTCTTCAAGCACCGGAAGATGGCGCACGCGCTTCTCGCTCATCAGCGCCATGCATTCTTCGACGGTGTCGTCGGGCAGCGCCACGATCACGCTGCTCTCCATGATGTCGCGCACCGGAATTTTCGGAGACGTCTTGCCCTTCAGCACCACGTTCCGCGCATAGTGCCTTTCAGTGATGATGCCGACGAGCTTGTCGCCGTCCATCACGAGCAACGACCCGACGTCCTTATCGGCCATTTTCGCGACGGCATCGAAGACGGTCGCATCCGGCCTTATCGACCAGATCGTGGCGCCCTTTTGATTGAGCAGTTGTCGCACCGTGGTCATTTTGAACCTCCGTCGCCAACAAGGTCCAAGCTCGTTGAACCGCTCTCATAGTCCATGACCGGCAAGCTGCCGTTAGTTCAGGTTCCAATCCTGCCAAAGCTCTATGACCGCCAGCAGGATAACGGCAGCGCCGAGACCATAATGCCAATACTGGAGCACTCCTTCGCCAGTATAGTCGAAGAGTAAGGGCGATATGATCAGCCACACGCCGCAGGAAATCTCGCCGACTTGCTCCCAGCGATGCAGATCGACCAGTTCGACGATACCCAGCGCGGCCACCACGGCGCCCACCATCATGGCGTTCCACACGACGCCGGTCGTCGTCGGGCAGCCGAGATAGACCGGTTGCGCCGGCCATGGCGAAAGCGCGATCGCCACGCCGATCAACATGGTGATCCAATCTTCCCAGGTTCGATGAGCGCCGAAGATTCGAACGCCTGCCATGGGAGCCTCCATCGAACGAACTCGACGGCATCCAGCTTTGGCGAAAACGAACCTATCAACGCTGGCAATATCGAACCACTTGAGCGACCAGGCATTGATCCACGTCAACTGTTCGTAGTTTATGAGCGCCGATCAGCCTGCCAACGCCGCCTCGCGCGGCGCGACCAAGCGCCGCGCACGACGTTCGGGGTTTCGCCCGCTGACGGAAGGCCCTTCCCTGGCGGGATCATCGCGACAGGCGCGTCACCGACATCGGCTTGGCCGGCACGCTCTATTTCACCGTCAAGCCGCTCGCTTTGATCGGCGCCGCCCATTTCTTGATCTCGCTCTTGACGAAGCTGCCGAGATATTCCGGCGTGGCACGGTCATCGGAGACGAACTGAACGCCCAAGCCTTGCAGGCGATCGCGCACGGCGGGCGTATGCATGGCTTCGAGCACGGCGCTATTGAGCTTCTTGACGATCGCCGGCGGCGCGCCCTTGGGCAGAAACAACGCATTCCACGTATAGGCTTGCGCATCAACGCCCTGTTCCAGGGCGGTCGGCAGATTAGGCTCGACCGGCGAGCGCGTCTTGCTCAGGATCGCGAGCGCCTTCACGCTGCCGCCATCGATATGCGACTTCACCGTAGTGATGATTTCGCACTCGAAGTCGATGCGTCCCGCCATCATGTCCTGCATGGCCAAGTGGCCGCCTTTGTAGGGGATATGCATGATCTTCGTGCCCATCGCGGTGTTGAGCACGACACAGCCGAGATGCGACGCCGACCCGACGCCGCCGGAGCCGAATTGCATCTTCGCCTGATTGGCTTTCGCGTAGGCAACGAATTCCTTCAGATTGTTCACCGGCAGAGTCTTGCGCACGATCAGGACGATCGGCACCTCCGCGATCAAGGCGACCGGCGTGAAGTCGGTGACGGAATTATAGATCGGATGCTTGTAGAGCGACTGGTTCTGAGCATGGGTGCCGACGGTTCCGATCTCGAACGTATATCCGTCGGGCTTGGCGTCGGCCGCGCGTTTGGAGCCGGTCATGCCGCCGGCGCCGCCCACGTTCTCGACGACGACCGTCTGGCCGAGAATGTCACCCATCCGCTGGGCAATGACACGGCCCAAGACATCGGTCGGTCCGCCCGCCGCGAACGGAATGATCATGGTCATTGGACGTGTCGGAAAGCTTTGGGCAGCGGCCGAACCGGTCAGCCCGAGCAGCAGCGCCAGTGCGGCGCCATGGATCGCTTTTTTCACTGGTATCCCCCCATGCGGACGAAGCACGCTCGCTTTGCGATGCGTGGATAGGTTTCCTGCCCGAATGCGAATTGTTGCATTGGGCCGATCAGCGAACAAGCACCGGGATCTTTTTTCGCACACAGCGGCGACCGGAACAGCGCCAGGCCCAGCCGCCGGCATCCGGATCAATCCGCGCGTGCCGGCCCTCCCGCTCCGGGACACGGCGACGAGGGCCGCTGCGGCGCCGCCCCGGCATGCCAGAACCCCGCCTTGACGCCCCCGCTCACGGCCCTAAACAGGGCGCCGCCAATTTTTAAACGCGCAAAGGAACCCGTCATGGATCTCGGTATCGCCGGCCGCAAGGCCATCGTCTGCGCCTCGAGCCGCGGGCTCGGCAAGGCTTGCGCGCGCGCGCTGGCCGAGGCCGGCTGCGAGGTGGTGCTCAATGGGCGCGACGAACAGAAGCTGGCGGCCGCCGCCGCCGAGATCGCCCAGGCGACCGGCGCCAAGGTGACGTCCGTCGCCGCCGACGTCGCCACCCCCGAGGGCCAGAAGGCGCTGCTCGCCGCCTGCCCGGCCCCCGACATCCTCGTCAACAACAATGCCGGCCCGCCGCTGCGCGACTTCCGCACCCTCTCGCGTCAGCAGATGATAGACGGCGTGATCGCCAACATGATTGTGGCGATCGAGCTGATCCAGAAGGTGATCGACCCGATGTGCGAGCGCAAATTCGGGCGCATCGTCAACATTACTTCGGGCTCGGTGAAGATGCCGCTCGCCGGCCTCGACCTCTCCTCCGGCGCGCGCGCCGGCCTGACCGCCTTTGTCGCCGGCGTCGCACGTTCGGTCGCGGCCAACAACGTGACCATCAACAGCATGTTGCCCGGCGCCTTCGACACCGACCGCCTGCGCGGCACGCTGAACGCCAACGCCGAGAAGCAGGGCAAGAGCGTGGCGGAAGTTTCGGCCGCGCGCATGGCATCCATCCCGGCCAAGCGCTTCGGCCAGCCGGACGAGTTCGGCGCGGCTTGCGCCTTCCTGTGCTCGGCACAGGCCGGCTACATCACCGGCCAGAACCTCTTGCTCGACGGTGGCACTTTCAACGGCGCGTTCTAGAGCGTTTCCAGGCGAAGTGGGAACCGGTTCGCCGTCCGGAAACGCGATAAAATAAATTAGACAACGTTCGCCGTTTCTATGAAACGGTGAACGTGTCTAAGACAAACCATTTCCGTCCAAAACGCAGAAGGCCGGCGTCACCGCCGGCCTTCGCATGTCACATCGCCTGCGGGCGATCAGTGCTTGGCCATTTTCGGGAATGGCAGCCAGCCATCATACTGGTAGCGAATGCCGACCGAGATGATGTTGATGTTCGAGTTGACCGAGCCGACATAAGTCGTGGTGCCCGACCACGGATTGCCGGTGCCGGGTCCGAGATTGAGCGGCGTGTTCTTCACGTCGATGAAGGAATAGGCGAGATCGACGGTAAGGCCGTCGAACATCGGCGGCCGATAGCTCGCGCCCACCGAATACCACATGCGGTCGTCGTCGGGCAGGCGCGGCGTGCGCACGGCGTCGGTGATCGGGCTCTTCTCGTAGGCGATGCCGGCGCGCACCGTGAGCTCCGGATTGACGATGTACTCGCCGCCCAGCGAATAGAGATAGCCGTCGCTGTATTCGAACGGCAGATTGACCGCGCTCAACCCGATCAATGCCGATGTTCCATTCGGCTGCAGCACATGCGAGGTGCCGATGCGGCTCCAGTTCGACCATTCGAAGCCGGCCAGCAAGGTGAAGCGGTCGCCGATCCCTTGGCGCAGGCCGACGGTGACCATGTCGGGCAGATTGAGCGTCAGATTGACCGAGCCCGGCGATGAAAACGGCGCGCAAAAATTGGGGCAAACCCCTGGAAGACCCAACGTACCATTGATCTTCTGATCGATCGCCGAGCGATAGCCGATGCCGATCTGCGTCTTCGGCAGGGGCGTCAGCGTGATGCCGGCGGTCCAGCCGAAGCCCCAGCCGGCACCGTCAAGCGAGCCGATAAAGTTCGGCGAAGCGCCGAGGAAAATGGCGTAGGACGCCTTCATGTATTGCATCTGCACGCCGGCGCCGATGCTGAGCCAGTCGTTGACCTTGTAGGCGACGGTCGGCGTGAAATTATAGGTCTGGATATTGGCTTCCTGGCCGTAGGCGGCACCGGCCCACAGATGCGGGAAATTCACGCCCAGACCGAACGGCGCGGTGCTCGACAGGCCGAGCCAGAGCTTGTCGTTGATCTGCCAGGACGAATAGCTCGACGGCACCAGCGCGCTTTCGCCGCTGTTCGAGGGGGCGCTGTCATAGGGCGCGAGGGTCGCCGTGGTAAAGCTGTGCGAGGCATGCGGGATGACGCCCGCCGCGTCCATCTCCTTCTGATTGCCCTTGAACTGGGTGATGACCGCCGGATTCCAGAACATCGACGACAGCGCACCACCGGCGGCCACGCCGGCGAACGAGGCGCCTTGCCCGGCCGTGCTCTGCTCCCGGAGGGCAAAGCCGCCCGCCTGCGCACTGACCGTCGCTAGCCCCAGAACGCAAATCGCACTTGCCGCGCGCAAGCACAGCCCTGCTGACCGCAATGCCATCGTCCCCGTCCCCATTGCCCCAGGCGCCGATATGGCTTTCACGCGAGTCGGCGCTGTTTCTGCCCGTATGCCGGCATGGTGACCAATGGGGGCGGGTTCGACAACGGTTTTCGGAGAATAAAACCGTCGTCCGGCGCCAAAATAGGCAGAATCGGCACCCCTGTTGCATCACCGACACAGTGGCGAGAAGGACGAGAAGGCGTGCCCGCTCAGTCGTTTGTGGGCAATCCGGTCGCCCAGGGCCAGCCGCCGCCGGCCGTGCACCGCGCTTCGATCGCGGTGACGCGCCGGGCCGGCGCGCCGGGTGCCTAGGCGGCGCGGAATTCGACCCCCAAGCGAGAGCCCATGCGCCAGATCACATGGCAGGGCTGCTTGAGGTTGTCGCGATCGATCACCAGCACGAAATCGTTGGGAACGCCGATCTGGCTTGCCACTTCAAGACAAGCACCGAGGGGAGACAGGTTGCGCACGCGGCAGTCGATGCTACCGGCGCGGTTGAAAGCGATGTTGCCCGCCTTGAGCGTGCGATGACGTTGGCTTTTGCGTCGTTCTTCCATGGCCGTCCTCCATCGTTCTCAACGCGCGTCCCCGAGACGCGTTACGATGGCTCATCGGCACTTGCCGACAGCTCACACGATAGGGCGAACCATTTATTCGACCGTAAAACTGAAAATCGAAAACCGCTGAATTCCGTTAGCGTTTGTTTACCAAGCGGTAGCGCCCCGCCTACGGCAAAACCGCCGCTTTTTATCTTCATTTTATGATGCCGCGGCGCTGGAAAGCCTAAGATAACTCGCGGGCGAACATACGATCCGGGACGGGCCCTCATGCTGCGCTGGCTGGTAGGTAATTGCGACGTGTTCGGCCTTGCCGCTCAGAATTGGATGCTGGTGTTCGCTGTTGCCTTGCTGCTCTATGTCGTGATGCTGCTGGTGCTGCGCCTGCGCCGCACCGGCCCTGTCTGAGCGCCGCCCGGCGCGCCCACGCGCTCATGTCATGTCTGCCGGAGCTGACGCGTCGACATCATCATGATCATGTGCGCGGCCGCGCCGTGACCATGGCCCTAAAATTCAAACGCGCTTCTCGCGTCGATCCGCCATCCCAATGGGGCCGGATACTTTTGATTAAGCTCGCCGCTCAACGCTTTCTTCAGCCGCATCGCGTATAAGCCGCGTTCGAAGCAGGCTGTTTCAAAGACCCGCGGCATCTTCCAAAAAATATTGCGGTTCGCGACGTGGATGAGAATCCGCGCGACGAATCGCGCCGTGCCAACGGTCGGAGGGGAATAGTCTTACGCTTTTAACAAACATGCTTGGCTGCTTGCGCTTCGAAGCTGCTTCAAAACTAAACGGGGAGAGTCCAATGTCCATGACCATGCCGTATGCGCCCGCGATGCGCGAATCGACCGCAAAGCCGATGAGCTTTGATGTGACCATTCTCGGCCTGTGGAGCGCCATCGGGCTGACGCTGGCGGCCTTCATGTTTACTTTCGGCTTCGATGCCAATCTCGTGCAGGTCCTGGCGACGGCGGGCTGATCCGTCACCGCCGGCGCTCATTGTCGCGCCCGGAAGGCCGCGCGCCTGCTTTGAAAGTCAAGCCGGCCCACCTTGTGGGATTGAATAGATGACCCGCCGTGCCCGGTCGCTCCGGGCACGGCGGTTTTACGTGCGTGCTAGGCAGCAAATAGGTTGATCCCCCACGCGCGCCATCGCATGATCGCCGCCCTTCCGGCGCGTCCGCGCGCTGATCCCATTTTCTGCTGAGGAGTAACGTGATGAAGCTCGTCCGCTACGGCGCGTCCGGCCGCGAGAAGCCCGGCATTATCGATGCCGACGGCAAGATCCGCGATCTCTCGCGCATCGTGAAGGACATCGACGGCGAGATGCTGGCCACTGGCGGCCTCGCCAAGATCCGCAAGGCCAACATCAAGCGGCTGAAGCCGGTCGCCGGCAAGCCGCGGCTCGGCGCCTGCATCGGCCATGTGCGCCACTTCATCGCCATCGGGCTCAACTATTCCGACCACGCCGCCGAACAGAACGTGCAGCCGCCCAAGGA
>JAKAMD010000096.1 GCA_021823875.1 Pseudomonadota bacterium
CGCTTCCATCAGCCGCACCATGTCGTAGCCGAGATAGCCGAACACGCCGGCCGCCATCGGCGGCAAAGCCTGGGGCAAGGCGATGCGGCTTTCCTTGATCAGCGCGTGCAGCGCGTCGAGCGGCGGCTCGGCGAGCGGCGTGAACGCGTCGGCCTTGCTGCGCGCATTGCGGTTGATCTCCGCTTGGCCGTCACGTGCGCGCCAGATCAGATCGGGCTCCAGCCCGATGATCGAATAGCGCCCGCGCGCCTCGCCGCCTTCCACCGACTCCAAGAGAAGGCTCATCGGCTTGCCGCCGCAGAGCTTGAGGAAAGCGGAAACCGGCGTTTCCAGGTCGGCGACCAGCGTGGTCCACACCACCTGCGGCTCGCCGCGCTGATAGCGTTCGGCGAACTGGGCTTCCGACGGCTCGATCTGCATGGCGCTTAGCTGCCCGGTTGGGTGCCGCCCACGACCTGGTTCACGGCCGTCTGATTGATGCTGACGCCGTAGTTCTTTTCGAGCTGCGCGATGTACTGCCCGATAATGTCGTCGGAATAGGCGGAGCGCAGCTGGCTTTCCAAGGTCTTGATGGCGGGCAAATTGGGATCGAGCTTGGGCTCCTCGATCGCGGTCACCACGAAGACATAGCGTTCGGTCTCGTTCGCGCCTTCGGCGTTGCCCGGCACATCCTTGCCCTTGGTGAAGGCGGCCTGCACCAGCTTGGCAGGCGTAAAGCCGCCCTTGGTGCCGCGCGTGAGGCCGGTCGCTTTCTGCACGGTCAAGCCGGCATCCTTGCCGACCGCATCGATTGACTTGCCGGCTTTAAGCTTGGCGAGCATGCCGTCGGCCTCGGCCTTCAGGCGCTTGCCGGTCTGGTCGGCGCGCCAGTTCGCCTCGACCTTGTTTTTCACCTCGGCGAGCGTGCGGTCGCGCGAGGGAGTGATGCCGTTGACGTCGTAATAAACGTAGCCGCCTTCCTGCAGCGTCAGCGCCTCGTTGTCGACGCCGACATCGCTGTTGAAAGCCGCGGCGACAACGTCCGGGACCTTCGGCAGATCGGGAACCAGCTTGCCGTCGGGGGCGCGGCCGGAGCGGTCGACCGCGTCGACCACCCGCACCTTGAGGTTCAGCTTCTTGGCGACCTCGGCGAGCGTCGCGCCGGCGGCCTTCTCGTCCTCGATCTTGTCGCGCAGATCGCCGAGCTTGGTGCGGGCGCGCTGCAGGGCGATCTCGTTTTTGATCCCGCTCGCGACCTGCTCGTAGCTCTGGGTTTCGCCCGGCTCGATCTTGCCGACGGTCGCCAGCACGGTGCCGAATTGGCCTTTGATCGGCTGGCTGATTTCGCCGCTCTTGAGCGCAAAGGCGGCCTTGGCAACCGCCGGATCGATCATCTCGGCCTCGGTCACGATGCCGAGATCGGTGTCGCTCGGTTTCAAACCGCGCGCCTTGGCAATGTCAGTGAAGCTTTCGCCTTTGATGATCTTCTCGCGCGCTGCTGTCGCGTCTTCGGGTTTCTGGAAGAGGATCTGGCGCACCTCGCGCTTTTCGGGCCGGCCGTATTGGGCCTTGTGCTGCTGGTAATACGCCTTGGCGTCGGCATCCGACACTTCGGACGGCTTGGCGAGCTCGGCCGGCGTCACCTGCATGATGGTGACCTTGCGATATTCCGGCGCTCGGAACAGCGCCTTGCGCTCGTCGAAATACTTGTTGAGCTGATCCGCCGTCGGCGCCGGTATGGTGCCGGCCTGCGCTGGGCCGAGCGTCAGATAGTCGACGCTGCGCTTTTCGTTGGCGAACTGGTTGAAGGCTTCGAGCGCCGTCTTCGGCACAAACATGTTGTTGCCGAGGCTGGTCGCGATCTGGCGCCGCAACAGCACGGCACGCTGCGCGGCGACGTAGCGGGCTTCGTTGTAACCGGCCTCGTAAATGATGCGCGCGAACACATCGCGGTCGAACTTGCCGGTGGGCCCGCGGAAATTCGGATCGCTGGTGATGCGATCGGCGATCGAGGCATCGCTCAGAGCAAGCCGCATGTTATGGGCTGCCTCGTTGAGCGTGGTCTCGGCGATCAACTGGCCGAGGATCTGGCGGTCGAGTCCGGCGGCGCGCGCCTGCTCGGACGTGATCGCGATCCCGCGCTGGCGCCCCAACTGGCGAAGCTGGTCGTTGTAGTATTCCCGGAACTGTTCGACGGAAATCTCAGTGCTGCCGACCTTGGCCACCTCGTTTTCGCCGAAGCCGCGGAAAATGTCGCCGATGCCCCAGATCGCGAAACTGATGGTCAGCACGCCGAACACGACGGCCATCACGATCTTGCCGAGCCAAGTCGAGGAAACTTTGTGGATATTGCGGAGCATGGGCGCGTTTCTTCCAGCCGGTGGGCGGAGGGCGGACCATAAAGACCACGCCAACTCCTTGCAATACAAGAGGGATCGGCGCTGGTACCAGGTGACTAGCGCCGTCCGCGCCGCTCTGATAGCGCAATCGGCCGCAGAGGGGAAACGTTGAGATGGCTGAGGACGCAGTGCGCCCGCTGGTCGCGGGCAATTGGAAGATGAACGGGCTCGCCGCCTCCGTGGCGGAGCTCAATAAGATCATGGGCGGGGCGGGGATTTTGGCCGGCAAGGCCGATTTGATGGTCTGCCCGCCGGCGACGCTGGTAGCGCGTTTCGCGGAGGCCGCCCGGGGCGGTCCTGTCGCGATCGGGGGCCAGGATTGCCATGCCGCGCCGTCCGGCGCCCATACCGGCGACATCGCCGCCGAGATGCTGGCCGACGCCGGCGCCAGCGCGGTGATCGTGGGCCATTCCGAGCGGCGCACCGACCACGCCGAAACCGACGCCCAAGTGCGCGCCAAGGCCGAGGCCGCCTGGCGGGCCGGGCTCACGGCCATCGTCTGCGTCGGCGAGCAGCGCGCCGAGCGCGAGGCCGGCCAGACCCTCGCCGTGGTCGGACGCCAGCTCGAGGGATCGCTGCCCGATGGCGCCACGGCGGCCAAGCTGGTGATGGCTTATGAGCCGGTCTGGGCGATCGGCACCGGCCTGACCCCGACCCCGGCCGATGTCGCCGAGGTGCATGGCTTCATCCGCGACCGCCTGAAGGCGCGTTTCGGGGGCGAGGGTGCCCGGGTTCGGATCCTCTATGGGGGCTCGGTGAAGCCCTCCAACGCCGCCGAACTCATGAGCGTGGCGGACGTGAATGGCGCCCTGGTCGGCGGCGCCAGCCTCAAGGCGGACGATTTCCTCGGGATTGCCGCAGTCTATCGCTAACTCCGAGGGTAGAAATGGTGGCGGCGATCGTGTAGAGACCGGCGCGACCACCTATATGACCGACAGGTTGCCGGCCGGGCGGGGTGCCCGGAACGGCTCGGTTGAGCGGATTGAGAACTGATGCAGCAAGTCGTTATCGTCATCCACCTGATGCTGGTTCTGGCCTTGATCGGAGTGGTGCTGCTGCAGCGCTCGGAAGGCGGCGGCCTCGGCATCGGCGGTGGTTCGGGATTCATGACCAGCCGCGGTACCGCCAATGTGCTCACCCGGGCGACTGCCATCCTCGCAGCCCTGTTCTTCCTGACGAGCTTGATCCTGTCGATCCTGGCCGGCCTCAATCGCAAGCCGACCTCAATCCTGGGCGGGACCACCAGCGCACCGACCGCGCCGGCCCAGCCGGGCGCCCCGGCGCCACTGGGTGGCGGCAGCGGCGGTCTGCTCAATAAATTGCAAGGCGCCCCGGCGGCGCCCGCGGCGCCGGCCGCCCCTTCGGGCCCGTCGGTGCCGCAGTCGAAATAAGATCAAGCTAAAGGGGCCGGGGAACCGGCCCCTTCAGCATTTGGGGAAAGCTGCGCGGAAAGGCGCGCGTTCTGGCGTTTTTGAGGTGAAAGAGTCGATGCACATTGCCGCAACCGGAGATATCCAAGCCGCCCACAAGTGCGGGGGTGCTCTGACGTTTTCACGCTCGTCGAATCGATTCGCGGGAGTTAAAGGTTAAGCCCCATGGCGCGGTACATTTTCATCACCGGCGGCGTGGTCTCCTCCCTCGGCAAGGGTCTCGCATCGGCGGCACTCGGTGCGCTCTTGCAGGCGCGCGGCTACAAGGTCCGCCTGCGCAAGCTCGACCCCTATCTCAACGTCGACCCCGGCACCATGTCGCCCTATCAGCACGGCGAGGTGTTTGTCACCGACGACGGCGCCGAGACCGATCTCGACCTCGGTCATTACGAGCGTTTCACCGGGCGGCCCTGCACACGGCAGGACAACATCACCACCGGGCGCATCTACCAGGACATCCTGGCGCGCGAGCGGCGCGGCGACTATCTCGGCGCCACCATCCAGGTGATCCCGCACGTCACCAACGCCATCAAGGACTTCATCCGCGACGGCAATGAAGATTTCGATTTCGTGCTTTGCGAGATTGGTGGCACTGTCGGCGACATCGAGGGCCTGCCGTATTTCGAGGCGATCCGGCAGATGGGCATCGAATTGCCCCGCCATCACGCGATCTACATTCACCTCACGCTTTTGCCCTTCATCCCGAGCGCCGGCGAACTGAAGACCAAGCCGACCCAGCACTCGGTGAAGGAACTGCGCTCGATCGGCATCCAGCCCGACATCCTGCTCTGCCGCACCGACCGGCCGATCCCGGCGGGCGAACGGCGCAAGCTCGCGCTGTTCTGCAATGTGCGCGAAGACGCGGTGATCGAAGCGCGCGACGTCGACAATATCTATGCAGTGCCCGAGGCCTATCATGAGGCCGGGCTCGACCGCGAAGTGCTGCAGGCCTTTGGCCTCGACTCCGACAAGGCACCCGATCTCGCGCGCTGGCATCTCATCAACGAGCGCATCCGCAATCCGGAAGGCGACGTCACCATCGCCATTGTCGGCAAATACACCGGCATGAAGGACGCCTATAAATCGTTGATCGAGGCGCTCTCGCATGGCGGCATCGCCAACAAGGTGAAGGTCAATCTCGACTGGATCGAATCCGAGGTGTTCGAGAACGAGGACCCAGCGCCGTTCCTCGAACACGTCAACGGCATCTTGGTGCCCGGTGGCTTTGGTCAGCGCGGCGCCGAAGGCAAGATCAAGGCGGCGCAGTTCGCGCGCGAGCGCAGCGTGCCCTATTTCGGTATTTGTTTCGGCATGCAGATGGCGGTGCTGGAAGCGGCGCGTAATCTGTGCGGGATCGCCAACGCCAATTCGACCGAATTCGGCCCGACGCCGGAGCCGATCGTTGGCCTGATGACCGAATGGCTGAAGGGCAACGAACTGCAGAAGCGCACGGCCGCTGGCGATCTCGGCGGCACCATGCGGCTGGGGGCCTATCAGGCGACGCTGGCGCGCGGTAGCCGGGTGGCGGACATCTACGGAACGACGGAAATCTCGGAGCGCCACCGTCATCGCTACGAGGTGAACACTGCCTACAAGGGTCGGCTTGAACAGCACGGCATGCGGTTTTCCGGCATGTCGCCGGACGGCATCCTGCCGGAGATCGTCGAATACGAGGACCATCCCTGGTTCATCGGCGTGCAGTTCCATCCCGAGCTGAAATCGCGCCCGTTCGAACCGCACCCGCTGTTTGCCTCGTTCATCGGTGCGGCGGTCACCCGAAGCCGACTGGTGTAAAGTCTTAATCAGGCTGCCCGGCTTCAGAATCGTTCAATTTTATAATCTTGCGACTGGGTTCTTGTGCGGTGCCATCAGTTTTGACGATTCATTAATAGGAAGACGAGTCCGTTTTATTTCCCTGATGCGCCGGTGCGTGGCGCACCGTTCGTTTCTTGGATATTACGCAACCCAACCCAAGGATACGACAATGCGTCACATCCTCACTGCCGCCGCCGCCTTCGCGGTGAGCGGGCTCTTACTCTCGGCTGCGGCGCAGGCGCAGTCTGGCTACGAAGCCGGCGGAGCGGCTCGCATCGGAACCCTGTGCAAAGTGAGCACCGATAAGATGGGCAATGACTCCTTCGGCTATTACGCTCCGTGCGCGCCTCAGGCAGTTGCAGTCAGATCGGGCGCGGAAGCCTATGCGCGCGCATCGAGCGGCAATTTCGAGCCCGGTGGTCCGGCCAGAATCGGTGGATTGTGCAAAGTAAGCACCGATAAGATGGGCAATGACTCCTTCGGCTACTACGCCTCGTGCAATTAACGGCCCCGACCTTCAAATAGTCCGAGGGCAAAACGGCGCAAGCCAAGGCAGAATGTGCCGCGTGTAACCAAGTGCGGCATCTCCCGGCGAGTTGATCGGTTGCGGGCGCGCGAACACCTCGCGTATCCCCGCAGCCGATTTTATTTTTGCCGCGGTCTGCGGCATCATGGTGCGGAATAAAGCTACCTTAACGCTAGGGACGCCTATGGCCCGCGGACTCGATCATATCGTCCACGCCGTGCGTGATCTGGAGGCTGCCGCAGCGCTTTATCGCGGCCTCGGCTTCACGGTTGGCGCACGCAACCGGCACCCGTGGGGCACGCATAATCATATCGTCCAGTTTCCCGGTTTTTTCATCGAGCTCTTGACGCTGGCCGAACCGGACAAATTGGGCGACGACGGCTTCTCGCGGCTGTTCGGCGCCTATAACGGCGAGTTCATTCAGCGCCACGAGGGGCTGTCGCTGATGATTCTGGAATCGCAGGACGCGGCCGCCGACGAGACGGCCTTCCGCGCCGCCGGAATCGCTGCCTCCGAGACCATGCGTTTCGAACGCGAGGGCAAGCGGCCGGACGGCTCGCCGGTGAAGCTTGGCTTTTCGCTCGCCTTCGCCGAGAACAAGGCGGCGCCGGACATTCATTTCGCCACCTGCCAGCAGCACTATCCGGAGAATTTCTGGAATCCCGTCTTCCAGAAACACGCCAACAGCGCCACTGGCGTCGCCGGTGCCGTCGTTGTCGCCGCCGAACCGCGGCAACATCGTGGGTTTTTCGAAGCCTTTGCCGGCGTGCCGGCGGTTGATGCCGGGGACGGGATTTCGCTGGGCACCCCGCGCGGGCGCATCGATGTGCTGACGCCGGCGGCCTTCACCCAACATTATGGCGTTGTGGCGCCGGACGTTTCACGTGGAGCGCGGCTGGAGGCGATCCGTTTCACCGTGGCCGAGCCGAGCCTCATGCAATACGCCCCCGAGATCGCGGGGCTGGCCGGGTTGGCGGTGGGCAATTCCACCGTGATCGGCGCCGACGATGTCATGGGCGCGACCCTGGTTTTCGAGCGGGCCCGTTGACCGGGGAGCTTTCGCCCTCCATGGTCGCGCCGCGCGAGGAACCTGGACCTTGGAAACCGCTGCCAACCCCGTTGTGACTGTCGGCACTGTGCGTTTCGGCAACGAACTGCCGTTCGCGCTGATCGCCGGCCCCTGTGCGCTGGAAAGCCGGGCGCACGCCCTGGAAATGGCGGCGGCGCTCAAAGAGATCGCCGGGCGTGTCGGATTCGGCCTCGTCTACAAGACGAGCTTCGACAAGGCCAACCGGACGTCATCCAGGAGCGCCCGCGGGCTCGGGATCGAGGCGGCGCTGCCGATCTTCGCCGAGATTCGTGACACGCTGAAACTGCCGGTGCTGACTGACGTGCATGAAGCAGAGCAATGCGCGCGCGTGGCCGAAGCGGTCGACGTTTTGCAGATCCCGGCTTTTCTCTGCCGGCAGACCGATCTCTTGGTGGCAGCCGCCAGGACCGGGCGCGTCGTCAACGTCAAGAAAGGCCAATTCCTTGCGCCCTGGGACATGAAGAACGTGGTCGACAAGATCACCGGCGCCGGCAATCGCAACGTGCTGGTGACCGAGCGCGGCGTGTCCTTCGGCTACAATACGCTGGTGTCCGATATGCGGGCGCTGCCGATCCTGAAGGCGCAGACCGGCGCGCCCGTGATTTTCGACGCCACGCATTCGGTGCAGCAGCCGGGCGGGCAGGGCACCACTTCCGGCGGCGAGCGCCAATTCGTGCCGGTGCTGGCGCGGGCGGCGGTGGCGGTGGGCGTGGCGGGACTTTTCATCGAGACGCATCAGGACCCGGATAAGGCGCCGTCCGACGGTCCGAACATGCTGCCGCTCAAGGAAATGGAGCCGCTTCTCCGTCAACTGGTTGAATTCGACCGGCTGGCCAAAGCTTAAATCTCACGCAAGTCGCAAGCATCGATGAGCCGTACGCTCAATCTCATAGCGCTCGTCGTTTTCGCGAGCTCGTTATTCATGCGCTCCACCGATCCGGTCATCCCGGAGATCGCCGGTGGCCTTGGTGTCGCGACGGCGACAGCGGCTTTGCTCTCGAGCGCCTTCACCTTGCCTTATGCCTTGATCCAGCCGCTGCTGGGCGCACTCGCCGATATTTTCAGTAAGGCGCGGCTGATGCTGTTTTGTCTGTTTTGCTTGACGACCGCGACCCTCGTGTGCGGCTTCGCGCCGAATTTCGGCGTTTTGCTGGGCGCGCGTGTTGCGGCGGGGCTGGCGGCCGGCGGCGTTGTGCCGATCTCCTTTGCCCTCGTCGGCGATAATGTCCCGATTGCGGAACGCCAAGTGGCAATGGGCCGCATTCTGTTCGCGATCATGACCGGCAATTTGCTCGGTGCGACCTGCGCCGGCGTGCTCGGGGACTTAGTCGGGTGGCGCGGCGTGTTCTTCGCCACCGGCGGCCTCGGCATTGTGGTCCTCGCCGTCGCCGTGACGGGATTACGTGGTGTCGGCAGCGCGAGCGGGCGCGTCGACCTCAGCATGATGCTGCCGAACTATCTGGCGATCTTCAAAAATCCGCTGGCGAAAATCTGCTTCGGCGCGGTGTTCCTGGAAGGCACGTTCATGTACGGCGTCTTCCCCTACATGGCCACCATGTTGCACCAGGCCGGCGAGACGCTCGCCTCGATTGCTGGCGTTGTGATCGCCGGTTTCGGTATCGGCGGCGCGCTATACGGTGTGTCGGTATCTCGACTGCTCGCGCGGCTTGGCGAGACGCGCATGATGCGCCTCGGCGGCATTATGATGGGACTTTGCCTGCTGGTGATCGCGGCGCGCGCCCGCTGGCCGGTGGAATTTGCCAATTTCGCGATCCTCGGCTTCAGCTTTTACATGCTGCATGCGGTCATCCAGATCTACGCGAGCGAACTTGTCCCGACGGCACGCGGCGCGGCGATGGCGCTGCACTCATTCTTCTTCTTTTTCGGGCAGGCACTCGGGCCGATCATTTACGGCGCGGGGCTCAACAGCAGTATCGGCATTCGACCGGTGCTGCTTCTCGGCGCGGTGGTGCTGGTCGGGGTTGGGCTCACCTGCGCGCAGTGGCTGCGGCGCCCGCCGCCACGGCCGGCGGTCTAACCGCGCCCGCGATAGGGCGTCACGCCCTGGTCCGGCAGCCACACGCCCTTAGGCAGACGGCCGGTCTGCCAGAACACGTCGATCGGCATGCCGCCGCGCGGATACCAGTAGCCGCCGATGCGCAGGTATTTCGGCTTGAGCAGCGCGTTGAGCCGCTTGCCGATCGCCACCGTGCAGTCCTCGTGAAAGGAGCCCAGGTTGCGGAAGCTGGCGAGATAGAGCTTGAGCGACTTCGACTCCACCAGGAATCGCCCCGGCACATAGTCGATGACCAGGTGCGCAAAATCCGGCTGGCCGGTAATCGGGCACAGGGTGGTGAATTCCGGCGCGGTGAAGCGCACCAGATAGTCCGTGTCCCCATGTGGATTAGGCACGCGGTCAAGCTGCGCCTCCTGCGGGGAGGCGGGCACGGCGGTGGGGCGTCCGAGCTGTAAACGCTTCTTAGCCATGACTTCCCAATGCCCGGCGGGAGAGGGCATGACAAGGGGGCATTCGATCCTGTAGAAGCCCAACAAATCAAACAGCCCGGGCCCACCATGACCGCCATTACCGATATTATCGGCCGCGAAATCCTCGATTCCCGCGGCAATCCCACCGTCGAAGTCGACGTCATCCTGGAAGACGGCAGCCAAGGCCGTGCCGCGGTGCCCTCGGGCGCCTCCACCGGCGCGCATGAGGCCGTCGAATTGCGCGACGGCGACAAGAGCCGCTATGGCGGCAAGGGCGTCCGCAAGGCGGTCGATGCCGTCAATGGCGAGATCTTCGATGCCCTCGGCGGCATGGACGCCGAGGCGCAGACCACTATCGACGAGACCCTGATCGCGCTCGACGGCACACCCAATAAGGGCCGGC
>JAKAMD010000097.1 GCA_021823875.1 Pseudomonadota bacterium
GTTCTTCCGCTGGTACGCCGAGGAAGCCGTGCGCAATATCGGCGAGGTCTCGCGCGCGCCCGCGTCCGGCGCCCGCATTCTCGCCCATCACAAGCCGGCCGGCATCGCCGTGCTGGTGACGCCGTGGAACTTCCCGGCCGCGATGGCCACCCGCAAGATCGGCCCGGCGCTGGCCGCCGGCTGCCCGGTGGTGCTGAAACCGGCGTCCGATACGCCGCTCACCATGCTGGCGCTGATGCCGGCACTGGAAGAGGCCGGCGTGCCGCCCGGCGTGGTCAACGTCATTCCCTCGCGTTCATCCGGCAAGGTGGTTTCCGCCATGCTGCATGACCCGCGCGTGCGCGTGGTGTCGTTCACCGGTTCGACCGAAGTCGGCCGCAAGCTCTTGCACGAGGCTGCCGACAATATCGTGAAGCCGGCGATGGAGCTCGGCGGCAATGCGCCGTTCCTGGTGTTCGAGGACGCGGATATCGATGCGGCGATCGAGGGCGCCATGGTCGCCAAGATGCGCAACATGGGCGAAGCCTGCACGGCCGCCAACCGTTTCTATGTGCACGAGAAGGTGCACGACGAGTTTGCCAAGAAGCTGACCGCCAAGATGACGTCGCTGAAGATGGGCAACGGCCTCGACGAGGGCGTCAATCTCGGCCCATTGGTCAATAAAGAAGGCCGCGACAAGGTGATCGAACTGGTCGAGGATGCCACCGCCAAGGGCGCCAAGGTGTTGACCGGCGGCACGGCTCCGGATGGTCCCGGATTCTTCTATCCGGCCACCGTGCTCACCAACGTCACCAACGACGCCAAGATGTTCAACGACGAAATCTTCGGCCCAGTCGCCGCGATCCAGACTTTCAAGACCGAGGACGAAGCCATCAAGCGCGCCAACGACACCGAATACGGCCTGGTCGCCTATCTCTATACCCAGGACCTCTCGCGCGGCCTGCGCGTGTCGGAGAAGCTCGATTTCGGCATGATCGGCCTCAACCGCGGCCTGGTGTCCGATCCGGCGGCGCCGTTCGGCGGCACCAAGCAGTCGGGTCTCGGCCGCGAGGGCGCGCATGAGGGCATGATGGAGTTCCTCGAGACGCAATACGTCTCGGTGGCGTGGTAATGCCTGTCCCGGGCGCGGCGCAGCGTGAAACGGTGCACCGCAGACCCGAGATCGCACAAACGCGGAATTTGCAAAGGTCCCGGATCAGCGCTGCACCGTCTCGCGCTTCGCGCTCACGCTGCAACGCATCCGGGACAAGGGGTGGGTGAATGGACGTCCTGATGCCGCAGCTCGGTGAGACCGTCGCCGAGGGCAAGATCGTCAAATGGTTCAAGTCGGCCGGCGATGCCGTCAAGCCGGGCGACAACCTGTTCGAGATCGAGACCGACAAGACCTCGATGGAGGTGCCGGCGACCTCGGCCGGCACCTTGACCGACATCCGTTTCCAGGTCGGCGAAGTGGCCAAGGTCGGCGCCGTGGTGGCGGTGATCGCCGACGGCAGCGCGCCGGCCGCAACCGCCGCCAAGCCGGCGACTGCGCCGGCCCCGGCGCAAGTGTCGCTGGCGCCGATCGCCGCCGCGCTCCAGCAGGTCGCGCAGGCCGCACCCAAGCCGCGCAGCGAGCCGCTCGACCCGTTCCGCGAAGTGCGTACGCCCGAGCGCAATTATGGCCCCGCCCGGTTGCCCGGTGGCGCCGTGGCGACGCCGCTCGCACGCCGGCTGGCCGGCGAGCGCGGCATCGATCTTTCGCGTGTTTCAGGCTCTGGCCCGCATGGCCGCATTGTCGCCCGCGACGTGGAAAGCGCGGCGCCGGCGGCGCCGGCCCGCGCCATGGCGTCTGGCGCCACGGCGGCGCAGGTGAAGGCGCTCTACGAGGGCACGGCTTACGAGGAAGTGCCGCTCGACGCCATGCGCGCGACCATCGCGGCGCGTCTCACCGAAGCCAAGCAGACCATCCCGCATTTCTATCTCAGCGCCGATCTCGAGATCGACCGGCTGATCGCGCTGCGCGAGGAAGCCAATGCCGCCGCGCCCAAGGGCGCCGACGGCGAACCGGCCTTCAAGCTGTCGCTCAACGATTTCATCATCAAGGCCTGGGCGGTGGCGTTGCAGCGCGTGCCGGCCGCCAACGCAGCCTTCGCGCAGGATCGCATTCTGCGCTTTACGCGCTCCGACATCGGCGTGGCGGTGGCGCTCGACGGCGGGCTGATCGTGCCGGTGCTGCGCAATGCCGAGGCGAAATCGCTGACCGCCATTTCGGCGGAAGTGCGCGATCTGGCCGCGCGCGGGCGCGACAAGAAGCTGATGCCGAACGAATACCAGGGCGGCGCCAGCGCCATCTCCAATCTCGGCATGTACGGCGTGCGCGAATTCGCCGCCATCATCAATCCGCCGCACGCGACCTTGCTGGCGGTGGGCGCCGCGCGCCGCGCGCCGGTGGAAACCGCCGACGGCGGCGTCAAGTTCGTCAGCCAGATGACGGTAACGCTGTCCTGCGATCACCGCGTGGTCGACGGCGCGCTCGGCGCGCAATTGCTGGCGGCGTTCAAGGAACTGATCGAAAAGCCGGTTACCGCGCTGGTTTAAGGGAGAGTTTTGATGGCGGGCGACAAGCCGGATGTGCTGCTGGTCGGCAACAAGAAGCCGGTCATTGTGAAGGGGCTCGAAGATAAGGTCACGCTGCACGTGCCGGTCGACGCGCCCGACAAGGAAGCCTTCCTCAAGTCGATCGCCGACAAGGTGCGCGCCATCGCGGTGTGTTACACGAACGAGCGTATTGATGCGGCGTTCATGCGGCGCTTCCCCAAGCTCGAACTGGTGTCGAGTTTCGGCGTCGGTTACGACCATGTCGACGCCAAATGGGCGGGCGCGCACGGCATCACCGTCACCAACACGCCCGGCGTGCTGAACGAGGAAGTGGCCGACACCGCGCTCGGCCTCTTGCTCTGCACCGTGCGTGAATTCCCGCAGGCCGAGCGCTTCGTGCGCGCCGGCAAATGGGAGCAGGGGCAATATCCGCTCACCAAGGCGACGCTGCGCAATAGAACGGTCGGCTTGGTCGGCATGGGCCGCATCGGCCAGGCGATCGCGCGCCGGCTGGAGGCCTTCGGGGTGCCGGTGGTCTATCACGCGCGCAACCCGCAATCCGGCGTGAAATACAAATATTACCCCAAGCTCATCGACATGGCGCACGATGTCGACACGCTGATGCTGATCGTGCCCGGGGGCATTGCGACGCAGAACATGATCAATGCCGAGGTGCTCAAGGCGCTGGGGCCGAACGGCATCCTGATCAACATGGCGCGCGGCTCTGTGGTGGATGAACCGGCACTGATCGAAGCGCTGAAGAACCGCACCATCTATTCCGCCGGCCTCGACGTCTTCGCCAAGGAGCCGCACGTGCCGAAGGAACTCCTGGAGATGGAGCACGTCGTGCTATTCCCGCATCTCGGCTCGTCGACGGTGGTAACGCGCGCGGCGATGGACCAGCTCGTGGTCGACAACATCCTGGCCTGGGCGGCCGGCAAGCCGCCGCTGACCCCGGTGCCGGAGACGCCCTGGCCGCCGAAGCGCGGATGAGTTCGTCGTCATGCCCGCGCTTGTCGCGGGCATCCACGGTTTGACAAAGCGAAATGCGTGGATAGCCGGGACAGGCCCGGCCATGACGGGTGTCTGATGGCGGTGCCGGGAAGATGCTAGGATGCGCGGCATGAACCGCCTCTTCCCCATTGCATTGGTTGCGATCGCGCTTGGCGCGCCCGCCTCCGCCCAGACCGCGCCGCCGCTGGGCGAGTCGGTCAAGAACATGATCGGCACCTGGGAGTTCTCCAACGCCGAGCGCGACAAGATCTGCACCGCCACTTTCAAGAGCGATCCGGCCAAGGTCGGCTCCAAGGTCGAATTCGATGCCAAGTGCGCCGGGTTGTTTCCGCTGGTGGCGAATATCGTCGGCTGGAAATATCCGGACAACGACCTGCTTTACCTGCTCGACGCGCAGGGCGAGGCGCTGGTCGAGTTCAGCGAGGTCGAGGACGGCATTTTCGAAGCGCCGACGCCGGACGTCGGTGTGCTGTTCCTGCAAAATCCCGCCGCCGCCAATCCGACGACGAAACCGCCGGAACAGGTTGCCGGCCATTGGCGCCTTCTGCGCGGCAACGGCGCGGCGCTCTGCGATTTCGCGCTGACCGCGACGCCGGCGAAGGACGGTTTGGCGCTGAGCGTTCAGCCCGGCTGCGATGCGGCCATCGCCAAGCTCGCCTTTAGGCAATGGCGGCTCGACAAGGGCGAACTGGTGCTGGTGCCGGCCAAGGGCGCGTCCTGGCGTTTCGTGGAAATCGACGACAACAGCTGGGCCAAGGTGCCGGAAAGCGTCGATCAGATCAGGCTGGTGAGGCAGTAAGCGTGCTTCTCCCGGGCGCAGCGTAGCACGATGTGGAGCGCTGAAAACCTGGACCCGTCGCAAGTTCCCAAATTTGGAACGGTCATGGATCAGTGGTGCATCAATTCGCAACGCTGTGCGCTGCACCGCATCCAGGACGAGGCATCTCAAATCGGCTGCGCCATCCGGATGTCGGCGCGAAAGCGGACATGATGGAAAGGTCAAATTGATTTAAAATCGACATTGCGCGCCGGCCGCGCGATTACAGCATTTTTTATAAAACTACGCTGAGAGTCTTCTCGTCTACATCAACCTGGATGCAACACGTCTTTGCTTTGATCATGCAAGATCCAACGTCGAGAAAACAGAAACGAGTGGATCACGGACAGGCAATCACGCGGGTTCACGGAGATTACCAATGAAGAAGCTTATCACACGGTTCTTGAAAGACGACGCCGGTGCGACGGCTATCGAATACGGCCTTATCGCAGCGGGCATTTCGGTTGCGATCATCGCGGTCGTCAACGGTCTTGGCACCCAGCTCAACACGACTTTCGGCACCATTTCGTCCTCGCTCGGCGGCAGCTGAGCATCCATCGCGATGTTGTGCCAAGGCTCCAGCGTCGGCTGGAGCCTTTTTTATTTGTGGGTGCTGATCGTGATTCACCAGCGGCCGAAGCTGGTCCTCAGGGCTCGCGCGACGCGAGCGCTCAGATCAACCTCAGCCCCTTGAAGCTCGCATGCCCTTCCTTGCCGACGATGATGTGGTCGTGCACGGCAATGCCGAGCGGTTTCGCCACGTCGATGATGGCTTGCGTCATCTGGATGTCGGCGCGGCTCGGCGTCGGGTCGCCGGACGGATGGTTGTGCACCAAAATCAGCGCAGTGGCCGACAGTTCGAGCGCGCGTTTGACCACCTCGCGCGGATAGACCGGGGTGTGGTCGACGGTACCGGTCTGCTGCAGTTCGTCGGCAATGAGCTGATTGCGCTTGTCGAGAAACAGCACGCGGAACTGCTCCTTGTCGGCGAAGGCCTGCGCCATCCGGCAATAGTCGAGCACGCTTGACCAGGATGACAGCACCGGGCGCTTGCGCACCTCGCCGCGGGCGAGCCGGCTCGCCGCCGCCTGCACGATCTTGAGTTCGTCCACAACCGCTTCGCCGACGCCCTTGATCTCTTTCAGCCGCGCGCGCGGCGCCGCCACCACCTCGGCGAAGGAACCGAAGCGGGCGATCAGCTCCTTGGCCAGCGGTTTGACGTCGCGTTGCGGAATGGCGCGGAACAGCACCAGTTCGAGCAGTTCGTAATCGCTTACCGCGTCGGCGCCGGCTTCGCGGAAGCGCGCGCGCAGACGCTCGCGGTGGCCGTGATAATGCGGCGCGCCCTCGGAAAGGCCCTCTTCCGGCGCCGTCTCGCTGTTCTTGCCCGCCATGGATGCCACGTCCATGTCCCTGTGTGGTGCGATTGTAATGCAACCGGAGGCGGTCGACGAGGGACTTGGCGCGTGCATCCGCACATTCCCGCGTGAGCGGGACTCCGGACGCTGGGTCCCCGCTGGCGCGGGGATGAACGGATCAGGAGCGCTTATAGGGCGGCTTGTCGAAGCCGGCTGGCGAGAAGGTGAACACCTCGACGCCGGTGTCGGTGACGCCCACCGAGTGCTCGAACTGGGCCGACAGCGAGCGGTCGCGCGTCACCGCGGTCCAGCCGTCGGACAGCACCTTCACATGCGGGCGGCCGAGATTGATCATCGGCTCGACCGTGAACAGCATGCCCGGCTTCAGCACGATGCCTTCGCCCGGCCGGCCGACATGCACGATGTTGGGCTCGTCGTGGAACAGGCGGCCGAGGCCGTGGCCGCAGAAATCGCGCACCACGCTCATGTGCTGGGCTTCGACGAAGGTCTGGATGGCGTGGCCGATGTCGCCGGTGGTGGCGCCCGGCTTGATCACGGCGATGCCGCGCATCATGGCCTCGTGCGTCACCTCGATCAGCCGCTCGGCCCGGCGCGGGATATTGCCGACCGGATACATGCGGCTGGTATCGCCGTGCCAGCCGTCGAGGATCAGCGTGACGTCGATATTGACGATGTCGCCTTCCTTGAGCGGCTTGTCGCCCGGAATGCCGTGGCAGACCACGTGGTTGAGCGAGGTGCAGGTCGACTTCTTGTAGCCGCGGTACATCAGCGTCGCCGGCAGGGCGCCGTGATCCATGGCGTATTCATACACCAGCCGGTCGATATGGTCGGTCGTCACGCCCGGGCCGACGTGCTCGACCAGCATATCGAGGCAGCGGGCCACGAGCTGGCCGGCCTTGCGCATGCCCTCGAACGCGGCGGGGCCGTGGAGCTTGATCTGGCCGGTCTTGCGGAGGGGAGCAGCGGTGGCGTCGACGTAGGTCATGGCGGCAATGTAAGGCCTGGCGCGCGCGGTGCAAGCGCGGCTAGCCGGCCACGGATACCGGTGCGGAAACGGCGATTCCGTCGGGCGAAATGGCGCATTTCCAGGCCAGGGCCTCCACGCCCACTTTGTGGGCATGGTCGAAGGCCCGGCCATAGGCGGCGTCGATGTCGCGGGCGAGCGCGAATCGCTTCGTTGAGCCGATCTGGATCACAAACAGCATCACCGCGCGGGCGCCGGCCTCGACCACGCCGGCGAGTTCGTCGAGGTGCTTGGCACCGCGCGCCGTCACGCTGTCGGGGAACTCGGCGAGACCGCGCTCGCGCATCAGATGCACGTTCTTGATCTCGACATAGCAGGGCGGCTCGCCCTCGCGTTCGAGCAGGTAGTCGATGCGTGAGTTCTTGCCGTACTTCACCTCGCGGCGGATCGATGCGTAGCCGGTGAGATCGGGAATGAGCTTGGCGGCCAGCGCCTCGCCGACCAGCAGGTTGGGATAAGCAGTGTTGACGCCGACGAGTTCGGACCCGCTGCCGAAATCGACCTCAACCAGTTCCCAGGAATAGGGCAGCTTGCGCTTCGGATTGTCCGACTTCGACAGCCACACCCGCGCACCGGGCGTAGCGAGCCCGGTCATGGCGCCGGGATTGGCGACGTGTGCGGTGATCTCTTCGCCGGTTGAAAGCGTTACGTCGGCGAGAAAGCGCTTGTAGCGGCGGATCAGCGTGGCGGGAATGAGCGGCGACGGAAAGCGCATCAGTCCGCGATCTTCCCGCCCAGCTCATCTTCAATGTGCGCGCGGATGATATCATCGAATGTGGCTTCGGCGGTGAAGCCGAGCGCCAACGCGCGCTTGGGATCGAAGCGGCTCGGCCAGCCAGCGACGATGCGTTGCACCAGCGGATCGGGCGCACGGCGGATGCGCGCCACTACCTTGTCGCCGGCAACGCGCCGCAGCGCCTCGATCTGTTCGCCCACCGTGCAGCACACGCCCGGCATCATCAGGTTGACGCGGTCGCCGAGTTGTTTGCGCGTGAGCCCCGCGCCGTGGATGAGGAAGCCGACCGCCGAGCGTGGGCTAGCGTGCCAGTGCAGCACGCTGTCGGACACCGGCAGGATCGCCTCCTCGCCGTTGAGCGGCTCGCGGATGATGCCGGAGAAGAAACCGGAAGCCGCTTTGTTCGGCTTGCCCGGCCGCACCACGATCGACGGCAGGCGGATGCCGACGCCTTCCAGGAAACCGCGCCGCGTATAGTCGGCGAGCAAAAGTTCGATGATCGCTTTCTGGGTGCCATAGGAGGTAAGCGGCGTGAGATTGAAATCGTCGGGAATGGCCTCGGGGAAGGGCGCGCCGAACACCGCCATCGAGGAGCTGAACACGACCTTCGGGAGATAGCCGTCGCCGGCCAGACGGATGGCTTCCAACAGCGCGCGTCCGCCGTCGAGATTGACGCGGTAGCCCTTCTCGAATTCGGTTTCCGCTTCGCCGGAGACCACACCGGCCAGATGGAAGATGACGTCCGGCCGTTCCGAGATCGCTTTTTCCGCAACACCGGGGTCGGCGAGATCGGCGGCGCGGATCTTCACATGGTCGGAGAAGCCCACCGGCCGCGCCGGCGCGACGATGTCGATCAGCGTCAGTTTCTCGATAGGTTGCGCGCCGAGGGCGCGGTCGACGATCAGCCGCTCCGTGAGCTTGCGGCCGATCATGCCCGCCGCGCCAGTGATCAGGATATGCATTCAGGCCTCGTGGTGTTTGTCCGCCGGCTCGAAGCGATCGATCCGGCGCAGGTCGGGGAACATTAGCATCCAAGCGGTGGCAACGACGAGCGAGCCGATACCACCGATCAGTACCGACGGCACCGCGCCCAACAGGGCGGCAACCGTGCCGGATTCGAAGTCGCCCAGCGTATTGGACGAGCCGACGAACAGATAGTTGATCGCGCTCACCCGTCCGCGCATGGCATCGGGCGTTTCGATCTGCACCAGCGAGAAACGGATCACGACGCTGACCGCATCGGCGGCGCCCGCCGCCGCCAGCGCCGCGAGCGACAAGGGAAACCAGGCCGACAGGCCGAACACGACGATCGCAATGCCGTAGATCGCGACCACCATGAACATCTTGCGGCCGATATGGCGCTCGACCGGGAAGCGCGACAGCACCACCGCCGTGGTCAAGGCGCCGACCGCGGGCGCCGCACGCAGCAGGCCGAGACCGATCGGTCCGACCATCAGAATATCGCGCGCGAAGATCGGCAGTAGCGCGGTGACGCCGCCCAACAGCACCACGAACAGATCAAGCGTGACCACGCCCAAGAGCCGCTGCCGGTGGCGGATGTAGCCGAAGCCCGCCAGCACCGACGTGAAGGTCGGCGGTTCGCGGGCGGGGGCGGGGCCGCTGACACGCACAAGGCTGATGAAGCAGAAGGCGGCGGTGAAAAAGATAACGCAGGCGATGCTGACGATCACCGGGCTGACCGCATAAAGCAGCCCGCCCAGCGCCGGCCCGCAGATCACCGCCACCTGATTGGCCGACGTCCAGGCACCGACCGCGCGCGTGATCACGCGCGGCGGCACCAGCGCCGGCACCAAGGCGCTCGCGGTCGGCAGTTCGAAGGCACGCGCGCAGCCGATCACGAACACCGCGACGAACAACAGGTCGCGATTGAGCCTGTGCGAGAGGAGCGCCGCCGTGATCATCAGCGCGGTCAGCACATAGATGGTTTGCGCGCCGCGGATGATCAGCCGGCGGTCGTAGCGGTCGGCGGCATGGCCGACGACGAGCGTCAGCACCACCGCCGGCACGAACTGGATCAATCCGACCAGGCCGAGATCGAGCGCGCTGTCGGTGAGCTGGTAGATCTGCCAGGCGATCACCAACGCCAGCATCTGATAGCCCATGGTGCCGGCGAGCCGCATCAGCCAGAACAGCACGAAGGGCGTCTGCTGCCGCAGGCCGGAAGGCGACGGCGGGAACCGCGTCATTCCGTCCCGCCGTTGAGCGCGCTCAGGCTCATCTTCTGGCGGCCGTCAGGACCGAAATTCTCCGGCGCCAGCCAGCGCTCGAAAGCCGCCTTGCGCGCCGGCCATTCACCGTCGAGCATGGCATACCAGCCGGTGTCGCGGTTATGACCCTTGGCGATCATGTGCTGGCGGAAGATGCCCTCGAAGGTGAAGCCGAAGCGTAATGCGGCGGCCTTGCTCGGTTCGTTGCGATTGTTGCACTTCCACTCGAAGCGGCGGTAGCCGAGGTCCTCGAAACTGTGCCTGGCGAAGAGGTAGAGCGCTTCGGTGGCGAGGCGGGTGCGCGCCACGCCGGGGCCCCAGTAGATGCCGCCGATC
>JAKAMD010000098.1 GCA_021823875.1 Pseudomonadota bacterium
GCATAAACCAGTTCGCCGAAATCGCCGGTCTCCTCGCGCATGGCCAGGATCTGATCGACAACCTTGTTGACCGAGCCGGCGAATACGCAATTCTGCATGACGAAGTCGAGCGTGATTTCCTCTTCCGGCTGCTCTTTGTAGCTTTTGAACACGTAGAGCCGGTTGCCGCGCTTCATTTTGGCGCGCATCTGCGAGAAATAGAAACGATAGGGGCTGTTGGCGTCCTCGCCGCCATAACGGGCAGCTACCTTGTCGTCGTCGGCGACGAAGATGGTGCGGGCAACGCGCCAGTCCTCGATGTCAGCCTTTTGGCCAACCTCCGCCTTGCCCTTGGCATAGTTGGTCCAGTGCGATTTCAGATGCTTGGCCAAGAGGAAGTTGGCCGAGATCGGATGGAAATCGCGCTTGCCCATCAGCACCACACCAGGCGAGAACGGCGCTACCACGGTGCCGACGATTTCCGGCCGCGGTTTCTGGAAAGGTTTCGCCAGGAAGCCAATGCCGAGCTCGCGCGCGGCGGTGCGCGCGAAGCTGACCTTGAAACGGTTGTCGGGGAAATCGATGTCGTAGGGCGGGTCGCGCTCCCAGATCGCCAGGATCACGTCGATCGCCTCGGCGAAGATCTTGTTGCGGTCCTCGTCGAGGATGCCGATCGCTTCGCTGTCGGAGGTGAGGGCGCCGGGCGAGACGCCCATGATGAAGCGCCCTTGCGCCAGATGGTCGAACATCGCCGCGTTGGCTGCGATCAAGACCGGATGCATCTGCGCCAGATTGGTGGTGCCAGTGGCGAGCTTGATCCGCTCGGTCGAGTGAATCAGCGTCGCCAGGAATAACGCGCTGTTGGTGACGTTCTCGCAGGCATCGGTCAGGTGCTCGCCGACGAAGGCGTCATAAAAACCGAGCTTGTCGGCAAGGATGACCGCCTCGCGGTCCTCGCGCAACGTCTGCGACCAATCGCGGTGCATGGGATGCACCGGCATCGTGAAGTAACCCAAGCGCATTTGTTCTTTTTCTCCCCCTCCGGGCCCGCGAAATTAGCCGAGCCCGGGCGCATTGCGAAAGGGAATTCGCGCGATTGCGGTGGCCGCAAAGGGCAAATTTGAGGGGACGAAAGCCGGCTCTGGCCGGCATGCGCAGGGTGCAGTCCAGGTCGTAGAACGGCACGTTTATCCACCGGGGCAGTGGGCGGACGGCTCCGCTTTCAGCCGGCGAAAGACTAGTCTTGCCGCCATCCACCCGATTCGAGGGATGTTGGTCCCATGTTGCGCTGGTTTCACGCCCTGATGCCGAAGGAGGAGCGCTTCTTCGAGTTGTTCGCGCGCCATTCCCAGGCCGTGCTGGCCGGTGCTGAGGCGCTACGTGCCATGCTGGAAGGCGGTGCGGCCGTGCACCCCAACTATCAAATCGTCATGGACCGCGAACAGGACGCCGACGATGTCACCCGCGAGGTGCTGATCGCGGTGCGCCGTACGTTCATCACGCCGTTCGACCGCGGCAACATCCGCGACCTGATCACCTCGATGGACAACTCCATCGACCAGATGCAGAAGACCGCCAAGGGTGTCGTGCTCTTCGACATGACCGAATTCACGCCGCAAATGAAGGAGATGGCGGACGCGATCGTGAAATGCGCCCAACTGGTGCAAGAGGGCGTGCAGCTGTTGCGCTCGATCAGTGTGGAAGCGGTGCATATCAGCGCGCTGACCGAGCGGATTTCCCAGCTCGAAGGGCGCGCCGACGAATTGCATGATATCGGCCTGCACGAGCTTTACCGAACCAAGGGCAAAGCCGATCCGATTGCCTTTTTCGTCGGCAACGAAGTCTACGATCATCTGGAGAAAGTCGTGGATCGTTTCGACGACGTGGCCAACGTCATGCACGGTATCGTCATCGAGCACGTTTAATCATCGCAGTAAGGCCGAACGACGATGGACGCCGCCGCGCTTGCCTTGCCATTCCTGGTCGGTTTGATCGTCGTCGCGCTCGCGTTCGACTTCCTCAATGGCATGAACGATGCCGCCAACGCGATTGCGACCATCGTGTCGACGCGCGTGCTGCGCCCGCATTATGCAGTCGTCTGGGCGGCCTTTTTCAATTTCATCGCCTTCCTGTTCTTCGGGCTGCATGTCGCCGAAACTGTTGGCCGGGGCATCGTAGAAGCCGACGTTGTCAATGCGCACGTCATTTTCGGCGCGCTGGCCGGCGCGATTGTCTGGCAGATCGTCACGCAACGGCTGGGAATCCCTTCGTCCAGCTCGCATGCGCTGATCGGCGGCTTGGTGGGGGCCGGAATCGCCAAAGCCGGCATTCATGCCGTAGTCTGGTCCGGCGTCGGCAAGACCGTCGCGGCCATCATTCTGTCGCCGGGGCTGGGCTTGCTGCTTGCGCTGCTGCTGATTTTGATCGTGTCGTGGATATTCGTGCGCTCGGCGCCCTACGGCGTCGACAATCTTTTCCGCCGCATTCAGTTCGTTTCGGCATCGTGTTATGCGCTCGGCCACGGCGGCAATGATGCGCAGAAGACGATGGGGATCATCGCCGTGCTGCTCTATTCGCAGGGCATGCTTGGCACGAAGTTCTATGTCCCATACTGGGTGGTGATCGCCTGCCAGATCGCGATGGCCGCAGGGACGATGGCCGGCGGTTGGCGCATCGTCAAAACCATGGGCTCGAAAATTACGCGGCTGACACCGATGCAGGGTTCCTGCGCCGAGACCGCCGGCTCGGTGATGCTGTTTACGGCGACCTATCTCGGTATCCCTGTGTCTACCACGCACACGATTACCGGTTCGATCATCGGCGTGGGCGCAGCCAAGAAAGTGTCGGCGGTGCGCTGGGTTGTGGCCCGGGAAATCGTGATCGCGTGGATCATTACGATCCCCGCATCCGGCTTGCTCGCCGCGCTTTTCTATTGGCTGGCCAGCTGGGTTGGTTGATTACACCGCCACCCGGTGCAGGAAGCCCTCGACCTCGTGGCGTAAGTCGGCGGCCGCCGACTCCACGGCCTGCGAGGCGCTGAGCACGCTTTCCGCCGAACGGCGCGTTTCGGTGGCGGCGCCGGCGACTTCGTCGAGCACAGACACCACCAGCTTGGCGCCGTCGGCGGCGCCGCTAACGTTCTGCGAAATCTCGGCGGTCGCGGAGTTCTGTTGTTCGACCGCGGACGAAACCGTTCGCGTGCAACCGTCGATCTCCTGCATGCGGCCGGTGATGCGGCCGATCGCGCCGACCGCGCCACCGGTCGCCGTCTGCACCGCCGTGATCAGCTTGGCGATGTCTTCGGTCGCCTGGGCGGTCTGTACCGCCAGCGATTTGACCTCCGAGGCGACCACGGCGAAGCCTTTGCCGGCTTCGCCGGCGCGCGCGGCTTCGATGGTGGCATTGAGGGCGAGCAGGTTGGTCTGTCCGGCGATGGCGCGGATGAGCTTGATCACATCGCCGATCTTCTGTGCTGCTTCGGCAAGGGTGGCGATCTGCTGATTGGTGTTCTGCGCTTCGCGCACTGCTGCCTTCACGATCTCGGCGGTCGCGGCGAGTTGGTGGCCGATCTCTCCGATCGAGCGGGTCAATTCGTCGGTGGCGGCGGCGGCGGTCGCGACATTGGCGGAGGCATCGTTGGATGCGGCCACTGCGCTTTCAGCGCTCTTGGAGGTCTGCCCGGAATTGGCGAGCAGCGTGGCCGCGGTCGAGCGCATGGCTATGGCGCCCTCCGTTACCGTGTGGAGCAACTCTTCGACCCGGTGGCGGAAGCTGGCGATGGCCAGATCGATCGCCGCGCGGTGCCGCTCCTGCTCCTGCATGGAGGCGCGCTCGCGCTCGGCGCTGCGCCGCTCGGTGATATCCTCGTGAGTGGCCACCCAGCCGCCGTCGGCCATCGGCCTGTTGATGACCAGGGTGATGCGTCCGTCGGCGGATTCGACTTCCGCGCTGCGCGGCTGGCCTTGCGCCATCGCATCCAAGAGGTCGCGCCGGTAATCCGCGATGTTGGGTGCGAAGCTGCCGTTGCGGATGCGGTATTCGAGCAGGTCGGTCAATGTGGCGCCGGGGCGCGCCGCCTCGGACGGCAGCTGGTACATTTCCATGTAGCGCCTGTTGCACACGACCAGGCGTTCGTTGCGATCGAACATGCACAGGCCTTGCGACATGTTGTCGAGCGCAACCCGCATCTTTTGGTTATAGGTGCGCAGTTGCCGGGTCTGCAGGATCAGCGTGACCGCGATCGCTATGAAGCCGATAAGCCCGGCGGCGACCAGTGAGCCCCAGGGTTCGGGTACGCCCAAGACGGTGCCGACCGGCAGCACGCCGCGCAGCAGCGTGAAGCTCAGCACGAAGCAGGCGCCGCCGATCAACGCCATCAGGCGCCAATCACGTGGGCCTACGAGTCTGATCGAAGCCTTGGCCATCCGCGTTTCCGATTTTTGCGGCCACGGTATTCCCCGACCGGTTGTTTTGCAGTTAATTGCAAGCGGTGCCGCGTTAACAAATAATGAACGACACGAGGAATGGGGGTAACGGAATGACCGGTTCAGCCGCTCGGGAGCCATGGCATGGCCGCGTTGAGGACGAAGCCCTGCTGCGCGGGCAGGGGCGTTTCGGCGACGATTTGAAGCCCGACGGGGCACTCAGCGCGCATTTCGTGCGTTCTCCGCACGGTTTTGCCAGCATCGAGCACATCGATATCGCGGAAGCCGGGAAGACACCGGGTGTAGTTGCGGTATTCACCGGTGCCGAACTCGCCGCCGCGCAGTTCCATTCGCTTTCGCACGGGCATCCGATCCCCGGCCGGGGCGGCAAGCCGCCGTTCTCGCCGCATCGGCCGGTGCTGGCGGACAAGCGCGTCATGCATATCGGCGAGCCGGTGGCCATGGTGGTGGCCGTAAGCGCCGCCGCCGCGCAGGACGGCGCCGAGAAGGTCGTGGTCGACTACCAGCCGCTCGACGCCGTCACCGAGGCGCGCGAGGCTTTGCAACCCGGAGCGCCGCAGCTCTGGCCGGAGGCGCCTAGCAATGTCGGCTTCGACTGGACGGCGCCCGCCGATCCTGACGGTAAGAAGCAGGCTGCGCTTGAGCGCGCCTTCAAGGATGCCGCCCATGTGGTCAAGGTCGAGCTGGTCAACCAGCGTCTGGTGGTGGCTGCACTCGAGCCGCGCTTTGCCAGTGCCAGCTATGATGCCGCGAGCCGGCGCTTCACGTTGCGCTGTCCCAGCCAGGCGGTTGCCGCCATGCGCGGCCAGATCGTCGAGTGCATGAACCTGAAGCCGGAGGAACTGCGCGTCATCACCGAGGATGTCGGCGGCGCCTTCGGCATGAAGGGCGCCTCCTATCCGGAATATGCCGCGCTGCTCTATGCCGCGGGCTCTCTCGGTAAGCCGATCCATTGGGTGTCGAGTCGCGCGGAAGCCTTCGTCAGCGACTGCCAGGGCCGCGATTCGGTCTGGAGCGCGGAGCTGGCGCTCAGTGCGCGCGGCCGCTTCCTGGCGCTCAAGGTCGACGGCATCGGCAATCTCGGCGCTTATTTTACCGGCGTCGCGCATTTCGTCGTGACCACGCATATCTCCGGCTGTCTGCCGACGGTCTATGACATTCCACTGGCGCAGGTGAACGCGCGCTGCGTGTTCACCAATACGCTGCCAACAGCGCCCTATCGCGGCGCTGGCCGGCCGGAAGCAAGCTTTCTGATCGAGAGGCTGATCGACGCCGCGGCCGATCAGACCGGCATCGACGCCGCCGAATTGCGCCGGCGCAATCTGATCGTACCGGCCAAGATTCCCTACACCACAGCCTTCGGCAATGTGTACGACAGTGGCGATTTCCCGGCCGCCTTCGAACGCGCGTTGCAGCTTGCCGACTATGCCGGCTTTGCCGCGCGCAAGAAGGCGGCGAAAAAGACCGGCAAGCTGCGCGGCATCGGCATCGGCTGTTATCTCGAGATCGCCGGCGCTTTTCCGGAAGAGGCCGCGCGCATCACGTTTCCCGGCGGCGAGACGGTCAACGTCAGCATCGGTGCCGGCGCCAGCGGGCAGGGTCATCAAACCGTGTTTGGTGCGGTCGCCGCGCACCGGTTGGGCATTTCATCCGAGGCGGTGCGCGTCACGTCCGGCGATTCCGACCGCGACGTGCCGGGTTTCGGCGCGGTCGCTTCGCGCTCGGCCATGTATGTGGGCGGCGCCGTAGCCAATACCGTCGATGCGGTGATCGCCAAGGGCAAGCGCGTCGCCGCGATTTTGTTGCAGGCGGCAGAAGGCGAAATCGATTATCGCGACGGCAAGTTCGTGGTGAAGAATTCCGGCCGCGAGGTTTCGCTGTTCGAGGTGGCTGCGCGGGCCGTCGAGCTGCAGAAACAGGGCGTCATACCGGAAAGCCTCGATACGTGCGGCCATGTGAAGGCGCCGCCGTCATTCCCCAATGGTTGTCATGTCGCCGAGGTCGAGATCGATCCCGACACCGGCGCGCTCACGGTGGTCAATTACGTTGCGGTCGGCGATTGCGGCAACGTGCTCGACGACACCATCGTTACTGCGCAGGTGCATGGCGGCGTGGCGCAGGGGCTCGGCCAGGCGCTCGGCGAGGCGACTATTTACGATGCCAGTGGCCAGCTCGTCTCCGGCTCGTTCATGGACTACGCCATGCCGCGCGCCGATACCGTGCCGGCGATGACGGTCGAGCATAATGCCGTCGCCTGCCGCACCAATCCGCTGGGCGTCAAAGGTACCGGCGAGGCTGGCACCACCGCGGCGCCGCCGGCGCTGATCAATGCCGTGCTGGACGCACTCCCCAAGGGCGCGAAGCTCGACATGCCGGCAACGCCAGAACGAATCTGGCAGGCGCTGCGGGACGTATCGAATTGAAGTCATTCCGGGACGCGGGCTTTTGCCCGCGAACCCGGAATCCATAATCCCAGCTGCGGAGTATAGATTCTGGGCTCGCCGCGGAGCCTGTCATCGAGCCGCACTTCGCGCGGGCCCGCTGATGGCGCCCCGGAATGGCGGTATGCCACCACCAATCGGCCACGATCGCGGGCAAGTTTCCGCTACACTCAACGGGCGATTCGGAGACTTTCCCCTTGTCCAGACTATTCCGCCGGCTGCCGGCCGTGCTCGCTTTGCTTGCGCTTGCGAGCTGCGCGGGCAGCTATATGCCGCCGGAAGAGCCGAGCATGTTCCGCAACCTGGCGCAGCCGGGCGCCGTGCTCGATGTCGCCGAGGCGGTAAAAATGATCTCCGGCTTCCGCGTGCATGAAGGCCTTCCGCCGGTCACGCTCGATCCCGAGCTGACGCGGATGGCGCAGGCACAAGCTGAGCTGATGGCGCGCCGCGACAAGCTCGAACACAATCTCGGCCGGCCGTTTGCCGCGCGGCTGAAGGCTTCCGGGTTCGATGCCGTGCGCGCGGCGGAGAATATCGGTGCCGGCTATCATACCTTGGCGGAAGCTTTCTCCGGCTGGCGAAATTCGCCCCCGCATCGCACCAATATGCTTCTCCCCGGCGCGACCCGCATGGGCATCGCCGCGGTCTACACGCCGCGCTCCAAGTACAAGGTGTTCTGGTCGCTGGAGCTGGCGCAGCCGGACGAAAAGAAGAGCTAGTGCGTCAAGCGCGGCCGATTACGCTGCGCTCTTGCCCCAAAGCCTGCGCGATGCGATGTCGGCGCCCTGGCGGATGGCGGCGAGCTTCAGCCACACCGCCGGCTCGATCACCCACTCTCGGTTGGTGAAGGTACCGAATCCGCAATCGGTACCGGCGATCACGCGCTCGCGCTCGCCGATCGCGGCGACTGCGTCCTCGATACGCCGCGCCACCACTTCCGGATGCTCGACGAAATTCGAGGTGGTCTCGATCACGCCGGGGATCAGGACCATGTCCTTAGGCAGCGGATGCGTCTTGAACGCCGAGTATTCGTGCGCGTGGCGCGGATTGGCGAATTCGATCGAGAGCGCGCCGACCTGCGCCTCATAGAGCGCGGGCAGGATCTTCACCAGCGGGATGTCGTAGATATGCGGGCCCTCCCAATTCCCATAGCAAACGTGCAGCCGCACGCGCTCGGGCGGAATACCTTCGATGCCTTCGTTGATCGCGCGCACGTGCCGCTCCACCGCCTTGACGAAGCCATCATCGTCGAGATCGCGGTACAACATGGTGCGGTCCATGGCGAGATCGGGCGCGTCGATCTGCAGGATCAGCCCGGCCTTGTAGATCGCGTGGTATTCGTTCTTCATCTCGCGCGACAGCGCGGTGAGATATTTGTCCTGCGAGCCGTAATAAGCATCGAGCATGGTCGATGAAATGATGCCGGGCGAGGGCGCAGTCATGAACTGCTCGACGAATTGATCGTCAGCGATACGCTTGAAGCGGGCGATCTCGCCTTCCAGCGGCTTGACGTCGAGATAGTGAAGCTCGGCCTGGCATTCGGGTGCATTCTGCTGCTTGCTGACATGCGGGAAGCGCCGCATCAGGCTCGCCACCAACTCGGGGAAGTCCTCGAATTCGCGTCCGCGCCGGCGCTTGGAGATGCCGCCGAAGCCGCTCATGCGCGCCGGCACATAGGTCTGGAAGCCGACCCGCTGCTGCTCGCCGTCATTACCGATGTCGATGCCGGCTGCCACCTGCTTGGTCACGACATGGGTGACCGCCTTGTCCATCTCGGCCGCCATCTCGGCCTGGTCATAGGCCTCGCCCGCCTCCCGCTTGACCAAGAGATCGGACAATTTGTCGTTGCGGGGCAGGCTGCCGACATGGGTGGTCAGAATGCGGTCCCGGCTCAAGATCATGGCGGCGCTCCTCACGGTTTATTTTGGTCATGGCCGGCTGCGGCGCGGCCGTGACGGGGAATGGCGCCGCGAACCATAGCCGCAAATACCGTGCTGTACAGGTGTGGGCGGGAAATGCGTCCATTCGCGCACGGCGATGGAATTATATTCGCATTGCAGCGGCGGCCCACGCCTCGCATAATTCACGCAAAAGCGGCCATACCGCCGCCTCGGGAGGAAGAACCATGACAGCCGCGGTAAAGGCGGCCTCCGTTGCGATGGGCGAAGTCCCACGCAACTACAATTTCGCCGCCGACATCCTGCAACGCAATCTCGCCGCCGGTCGTGCCGACAAGCCGGCCTATATCGATGGCCGTCACACGCTGACCTATCGCCAGCTCGCCGATCGGGTGGCGCGCTTCGGTGCCGCGTTGCGCGGGCTCGGCCTGCACCGCGAGGAGCGTGTCTTGCTGGCCCTGCTCGACACGGTCGATTGGCCGACTGCTTTTCTCGGCTGCTTGAAGGCGGGCATCGTCGCGGTGCCGGTCAACACGCTGCTCACCGAGGACGACTACCGCTTCATGCTGGCCGACAGCCGGGCCAAATGCCTGGTGGTGTCGGAGGCACTGTTTCCGAAATTCGCGAAGCTGATCGAAGAAAGCCCCGATCTCGAGCATGTCATCGTTTCCGGCGACAATCCGCACGGCTATCGGCTGTTCGAGGATGTGATCGGCGCCGACGAGCCGGAGGACTACACCGCGCCGACGACCAGCGACGACATGGCGTTCTGGCTCTACACCTCAGGCTCGACCGGCAAGCCGAAAGGCGCGGTGCATATCCATGCCAGCCTCAAGCTGACCGCTGATCTCTACGGCACGCCGATTGCCGGCTTCAAGGAAAGCGACGTAGTCCATTCGGTGGCGAAGCTGTTCTTCGCCTACGGTCTCGGCAACGCCTTGACCTTTCCGCTCATGGCCGGCGCCACCACCATCCTCAATCCGGAACGGCCGACGCCGGACGGCGTCGCGGCGCTGCTGCGGCAATACCCGGTCACGCTGTTCTGCGCAGTGCCGACCTTCTATGCGGCTTTTCTGGCGAGCCCGAACGCGCCGGCGCAAAGCGAGGTGAAGATCCGCCGCTGCATCTCGGCTGGCGAGGCTTTGCCCGAGCAGATCGCCAAGCGCTGGAAGGACCGCTACGGCGTCGAAATCTATGACGGGCTTGGCAGCACCGAGATGCTGCACATCTATCTCAGCAACATGCCGGGTGCGATCAAATACGGCACTACCGGCAAAGCGGTGCCGGGCTACGACATCAAGCTGATCGG
>JAKAMD010000099.1 GCA_021823875.1 Pseudomonadota bacterium
CGCGCTGCTGCCGCCGCAGGCGCCGCTCTGGCTCAGGCTCACCGTGGTCGCCATCGTCGCCGTGCAGGAGATCAGCTGGTACACGGCGGTCGCCGTCGTGTTCTCGCGGCCAAGCGTGCAGGCCGCATACCGCCGCGCCAGCACATGGATCGAGCGGGTGTTGGGCACGGTGCTGATCGGGCTGGGGCTAAGGATTTTGGTGGGGGTGAGGGTGTAGGACAGGTGCGGGTTAGTTGTAGGATCCGTTGAGCGGAGCGAAACCCATCAATACAGTCGTGGCAGAAGCGATGGGTTTCGCAAGGGCTCAACCCATCCTACGGGCTTCTGAGCCATGATTGACTGTGAGGAGGCCATTGATATTATATATATAATTTGAGGGTCGATAATGAGACCGTTACTTATTGCGTTGCTGGTTGCCTGGGCTTCCGTTGCGCAGGCGCTTCCTTGCGTGCTCACAGACGCCGATTACGCGGCGATTGCGCAAGCGAGCATGCACTACAACAAGCAGGCTATCGCTGCTCTTTCTCAGCGCGATCAACGCGAATTATGTCGCGCACGGCTGCTCCTTCGGTTTGCTAAAGGAAAGACAACGAAACAGATTGTTCAAAATTGCACTGCGGGTGACCTTCCGCGAGGATTCGGTCGGTTCATAACTTCGGCAGAATATAATAGTCTAATCAAAGGCGCTCTCCCCGAGATCATGGCCGATGCAGCGGCAGACCGAACGAACGGAAAATGGGCACCAAAGTGCACAGCCAAGTTGGGGCCGTATCTCAGGTAGTGGTGCAGTCGGACTGTCCGTCCGCAAGCTAGCCGGGTGAAGCGAAACCGCGCTGCGGCATCGGGAACCCGATTGCGCGGCAATGACAGCATCGTAGGATGGGTTGAGCGGAGCGAAACCCATCAATACAGTCGTGGCAAAAGCGATGGGTTTCGCAAAGGCTCAACCCATCCTACGGGCTGACCGCAAGCGAGCCGCTTTCCGTTGAAGATGTTGCCCATTCGATCAGCGAAGCGGGGACAATTTCTTATTTGGCGCAACTTCTACCTCAAAATCCCAAGGTGAATGTGCGAGAAGTTCGGGCTCGCAATGGTCGGCGGCGGGTAGTTTTGCAGTGAACATGTCACATGCGAGGTAGACGTTTGGCATATCCGGTATTCCTGCTGGGATCGAACAATTCACGGAAATTTTGTCTTCTCCACCCCGATGTATGATGCCTTTAAGTTGCGTTGTAATTCCATCACCGATTTGAACGATGCAATTGTGCATTGCTGCCACGGCGTATAGTTTAATTAGTGCGCTCAAGTCATTTTTGTGAGCCGCAATCTCATCTTTGGCAATCAAGCCGTTGCTTTTGAGAGTGGCCAAGAAATCTTCGACAAGCCGATCATCGTCGAATGCCGGCTTAACGACCATAGTGGAAGCAAGGCATTCGAGCAAAGATGCTTCGGTCTTATTCATATCTGCGGGCAGCGCCCATGAGCCGTCAGTGTTCTGATTGAGCCGATCCGCCAAAGCTGATGCCATCCTAAGGGCATCAGCGCGCCGTAACTTTGATTTCTCGGTAATGATCTTAGGATCGATTCTATTTACGGCCATTTTCAAATAGTCGCGAGTTGCCGGGGGCATTTTCTGGCCGTCATACTGCCTTGCCTTATTAGGCCGATAGGATGGCATATGGAATCGTACGACAGTAAACCACTCTCGTGTACTTCGAGTGAATACCCCTCTGTCTCGCTCATTGTGGTGGGCTGCAAAATCGCCGATGTCTTTTACAGTCTCCCGGCCGTCGCAATGGTCGCGCGCGAAGAGGAACAGGTCGGTTAAGTCGCCTGCGCGGAAATCACCTCGAAGTAGCCGCTGAACTTTTGCTTTAGATTTTGGATCGGGCATGACGTGGAGAAGATTCGCCTCACACTCCGTTCATTCCCGCGCAAGCGGGAATCCAGTGTTTTTCAATCGAGAGCTGGGGCCCCGCTTTCGCAGGAACGAATGGACGGTTAGAACGCCTTATTACTCTCCTTCACCGCGTCCGCCTCGACGTAAACCTGGTTGCCCATCTGGCGGAACTTCTCACTCATCTCCTCCATGCCCTTTTCGGCCTCAAGGCCCAGCGCCGCCTTCTCGTTGTCGCCAAGCCCCGCCGCGTAATCCCGCACATCCTGCGTGATCTTCATCGAGCAGAACTTCGGGCCGCACATGGAGCAGAAGTGCGCCACCTTGTGCGCCTCCTTGGGCAGCGTCTCGTCGTGGTATTCGCGCGCGGTGTCGGGGTCGAGCCCGATGTTGAACTGGTCCTCCCAGCGGAAGTCGAAACGCGCGCGCGAGAGCGCGTCGTCGCGCAGTTGCGCCGCCGGGTGGCCCTTGGCGAGGTCGGCCGCGTGCGCCGCGATCTTGTAGGTGATGACGCCGGTCTTGACGTCGTCGCGGTCGGGCAGGCCCAAATGTTCCTTGGGAGTCACGTAGCAGAGCATGGCGCAGCCGAACCAGCCGATCATGGCGGCGCCGATGCCGGACGTGATGTGGTCGTAGCCCGGTGCGATGTCGGTCGTCAGCGGCCCAAGCGTGTAGAACGGCGCCTCGCCGCACTCTTTCAGCTGCTTGTCCATGTTGATCTTGATCTTGTGCATCGGCACGTGGCCGGGGCCTTCGATCATCACCTGGCAGCCCTTCTTCCAGGCGATCTGCGTCAGTTCGCCCAGCGTCTCCAACTCGGCGAATTGCGCGCGGTCGTTGGCGTCGGCCTGCGAGCCGGGGCGCAATCCGTCGCCGAGCGAGAACGAGACGTCATACTTGCGCATGATGTCGCAGATTTCGTCGAAGCGCTCGTAGAGGAAGCTCTCCTTGTGGCGCGACAGGCACCACTTGGCCATGATCGAGCCGCCGCGCGAGACGATGCCGGTGACGCGATTGGCCGTGAGCGGCACGTAGGCGAGCCGCACGCCGGCGTGGATGGTGAAATAGTCGACGCCCTGTTCGCACTGCTCGATCAGCGTGTCCTTGTAGCACTCCCAGTCGAGCTTGACCGGATCGCCGTCGACCTTCTCCAGCGCCTGGTAGATCGGCACGGTGCCGATCGGCACCGGGCTGTTGCGCAGAATCCATTCGCGCGTGTTGTGGATGTTGCGGCCGGTGGACAGGTCCATCACCGTGTCGGCGCCCCAGCGGATCGCCCACACCATCTTCTCGACTTCCTCCTCGACCGAGGAGGTGACCGCCGAGTTGCCGATATTGGCGTTGATCTTCACCAGGAAGTTGCGGCCGATGATGATCGGCTCGAGCTCGGCGTGGTTGATGTTGGCCGGGATGATGGCGCGGCCGCGCGCGATCTCGTCGCGCACGAATTCCGGCGTGATGAAGGCGGGGATCGATGCGCCGAAGCTTTCGCCGTCGGCCAGCGCGGCCTGTGCACGCTCGAGCATCTGCTTGCGGCCGAGGTTCTCGCGCTCGGCAACGTAGATCATCTCTTTTGTAATGACACCCGCGCGCGCCCATTCGAGCTGGGTGATGGGGTGTAATCCCTCCCCTGAAAGGGGAGGGTCCGCGCGCAGCGCGGGGGTGGGGGCTACGTTCGCCCCACCCGTCGCGCCTGCGCTGCGCTCCGGCGCGCCACCCTCCCCGCTGCGCGGGGAGGGAAAAGAAGCGGCGCGCCACGGCTTCGGCGTGTTGGGGAAGTTGCGCGCCAGGTGCTTGCCGGTGACGTTGCCGTTGTCGACGGGCTTAATCGGCCGGCCTTCATATTCCTCGACGCCGCCGCGCTGCTTCACCCATTCGATGCGGGTGCGCTTGAGGCCCTTCTCGACATCGATGGCGATATCGTTGTCGGTGTAGGGGCCGGTGGTGTCGTAGACCGGCAGCGGCGCTTCGCCCGATTCCTTCGACAGGATGATCTCGCGGATCGGCACGCGCAGATCGGGCGCGCTCTCCGGGATCGAATAGACCTTGCGCGAGGCGCTCAGCGGCCCGGTGGTGACCTTGGGCGTGACCAGGTCGGCGGACGTGACGGGCTTGTTCATGATCGTGTCTTCTCCGATTGGCTCATGTCCGATGGGCTGATGGCGCCTTCGGCCACATAGCCTTTGAAAGTGATGAAGCCGCCGAGAGCGAGCAGCACGCAGCCGGCGCCGGCAAAGAAGCCGTCGTGGGGGAGGATCGCGCCGCCGACGAAGGTGACGAACTGCGGCGCCAGGATGCGGAACGTACCGGCGCAGGCCAGGATCCAGCCGATCGCCGTGATCAGGCTGCGCCAGTCGCGCGTCCAGCGGTGGTACGCGTGCAGGATGGTGAGGCCGGCGAGCAGCGCCAGGATGCCGCTCAGGTAGATCAGCGGATAGAGGTGGAGGAACTGGCCGGCCATCTCGCGATAGACGAACCCATTCGTCAGCATGCCGATGCCGATGATGGCCAGCACCGGGCCGAGCAGCCTCGCAATGTTTTCCGCTGGGTCCATCGATTGTCCAGTCCCTTCGCCGGCATGACCCGGATCAGGTTCAAAGGGTTGCCGCGTGCCGCGGCCTCTCAGCCCCTCATCGGGGCCCCCCTCGGAACAGAGCCTTAATCTAAGAACGGCCCCCCGCCTGTCAATGCGGCTGCGGGCTTACCAACCGGCCGCGGACTTGGCCGCTTGGCCACGGCTTGTTCCCTCCCTTGCCGCAGCATGCTCCCTCCCCCATAGCCCGTCGAAGACGGGCGTGAACGCCCTTTTTCTGGGGGAGGGCCGGGGTGGGGGTGTTAAACTCCGCCGCCGCCGTTACCGAACCGGAAACCCTAGCGCCCGGAAAGGGTTAACCCGGCGCGCTTTAGTCATCCCATTTACCGGCCATTATGCCTTGCGCGCTCTACTGCCGGGGACCACCGCCCCGGGACAGTTCCGAATGGCCTATTCGCATGCCCAGGAAGCCGGCCGCACGCTGCGCTGGCGGCTGCCTTTGCCGCTGGCGGTGGCGGCGGGCGCCTATCTGCTGCTGCTGTTGCTGGGGTCGCGGCTGCTGAACGATGCCGATACGTTCTGGCAGATCGCGGTCGGCGATTGGATCGTGGCGCACCATGCGGTGCCCCATGTCGATGCCTATTCCTGGACCATGGCCGGCAAGCCCTGGATTTCCAGCGAGTGGCTGGCGCAGGTCGTTTTCGCCCAGGTCTACGGTTGGGCCGGCTGGGGCGGCGTGGTGGCGCTCAGCGCGGCGGCGATTGCCGCCAGTTTCGGCCTGTTGACGCGTTTCCTGCTGGAAAAACTCGCGCCCACGCCGGTCCTGGTCATGGTGGCCGCCGGTTTTGTGCTGGCCTCGCCGCATATGGTGGCGCGGCCGCATGTGCTGGCCTTGCCGGTCATGGTGGCCTGGATCGCCGGATTGGTGCGGGCGCGCGATGAACGCCGCGCGCCGTCGCTGCTGCTGCTGCCGCTGATGTCGCTGTGGGCAAATTTTCACGGCGGCTTCACCTTCGGCTTGGTCTTCATCGCCCCGCTCGCCCTTGAAGCCTTGCTGGAGGCGCTCAAGGCGGCACGCCTGAGTGTGGCGCTGCGCTGGGTTGGTTTCGGCCTGGCGGCATTGACGGCGGCCTGCGTTACGCCCTACGGGCCGCAATCGATCCTAGTCACCGCTCGTATCCTCGATCTCGGGCCGGCGCTGGCGATTATCGGCGAATGGCGGCCGGAGGATTTCAGCCGTCTCGCCGGGTTCGAATTGGTGCTGCTGTTCGGCGTCGGCTTCGCGCTTTACCGCGGTCTGCGCCTGCCGCCCATCCGGCTTCTGATCCTGTTCGGCCTCGTGCACATGGCGTTAGCGCATAGCCGCAACGGCGAGCTGCTCGGCCTGCTGGCGCCACTCGTCATCGCCGCGCCCTTGGCCCCGCAGCTTGGCGGAGCTGCGCCGTTGGAACGCGGTCAGACGCTGCCCATGGTTGCGCTGGCTTGCACGCTGATTGTGACAAGCGTGGCGCTGCCGCAAGTGCTGTCCTATGCGCCGCGTGAAGCGATGGCACCGTCAGCGGCGCTTGCCGCGATCAAGGCCTCCGGCAAGACGCGCATCCTCAACAGCTATGATTTCGGCGGCTTTCTGATTTTCAACCATGTCGCGCCCTTCATCGATGGGCGCACTGAGCTCTACGGCACGGATTTCGTGCTGCGCCATGACCGCGCGATGCGGCTACAGGATGTCGGCGGCTTTCTGCGGCTGCTCGCCGACTATCGCATCGACGCTACGCTTCTGGCGCCGAACACACCGGCCAACGCCCTGCTCGACCGGCTCAAAGGCTGGCAGCGCATCTATGCCGACAACGTCGCGGTAGTGCATGTGCGCACTGGCGCAGCCGACACTACGGAGTTGAAACCATGAGTGCGCAACCGGCTTTCGAAATCGCCCTGGAGACGCAGGCCGAGGACGCCGCGCGCGAGCCTCTACTGGAACGGTTGGCGCGCACCGAGCCGGGGCCGCATCTCACTGTGGTGGTGCCGACGCGCAACGAGCGCGACAATATCATCCCGCTCTACAATCTTATTTGCGCGACGCTCACCGGCCGCAATTGGGAAATGATGGTGGTCGACGACGATTCTGCCGACGGCACCGCCGAGGTGGTGCGCTGGCTGGCGCAGCACGATCGCCGCGTCCGCTTGTTGAGCCGGGTCGGCCGGCGCGGGCTGGCGTCCGCTTTCGTCGAGGGCGTGCAGGCGAGCACCGCGCCCTATGTCGCGGTGATCGACGCTGACTTGCAGCACGACGAGACGCTGTTGCCGCGCATGCTGCAACTGCTGGAGGATGAACCGATCGATATCGTGGTCGGCAGCCGCTATGTCGATCACGGCGGCATCGGCGATTGGGACCAAGGTCGCGCGCGCATCAGCGCGATGGCGACGCAGCTCGGCCGCAAGTTGTTGCGGGTGCCGGTCAATGATCCGATGAGCGGTTTCTTCATGATCCGGCGCGAAGCCTTCGCCGGTGCCATGCTCAATCTGTCCAGCATCGGCTTCAAGATTCTGATCGACTTGTTCGCCTCTTCGCCGCAGCCCTTGCGCGCGCGCGAACTGCCGTTCGAATTCCGCACCCGCCATTCCGGCGAGAGCAAGTTCGATACCATGATCGGCATCGAATATCTGATGCTGCTCGCCGACAAGCTGATCGGTCATATCGTGCCGGTGCGCTTCCTGATGTTTGCGGCCATCGGCGCCAGCGGCCTCGTCACCCATCTCGCGGTGCTGTGGGCCGGTCTCAATCTGCTCAGCCTGCCGTTTGCGGCCGCGCAAGCGAGCGCCACCCTGATTGCCATGGTTGGCAATTTCGCGCTCAACAACGTGCTGACATATCGCGACCGCCGGCTCACCGGCTGGAAATTCGTCTCCGGGCTGGTCTCGTTCTGTGCGATCTGCGGCATCGGCGCTATCGCCAATGTCGGCATCGCCAGCATCTTGTTCGCCGGCCATGCGCTGTGGTGGGTCGCCGGGCTTGCCGGCGCGGCCATGAGCGTGGTGTGGAACTACGCGGTGACCTCGGCGCTGACCTGGCGCCAAAAGGGCGGCTGACGCTCTTTATCTTAAATCTTCCTATGCCGCGGCGGCGGCGGGAGCCGCCGCCGGCAATGTGATGCGGGCGATCAGCCCGTGCGGCGCGCGATCATGCAATGTTAAGCTGCCGCCATGCGCTTCGGCGATCGCGCGCGCGATCGACAGGCCGAGTCCAAAGCCGGCGTGGTTGTCCATGGTGCGCGCGGCCTCACCGCGCACAAAGGCTTCCAGCATGGTGTCCTTGCGGTCGTCGGAAATGCCGGGGCCATCGTCCTCGACATCGATCCGCACGCCCACCGGCTCGGCGGTCAGACGCACCACGGTCTGCGCGCCGTGGCGGATCGCGTTATCGACCAAATTTGCCACCGCCCGCTGCAGATCTTCAGGCCGCGCCGTGATTGTTGCGTGGTTGGGCCCTTGGTAGCTCACCGCATAATCCATATCGGCGAACTGGTCGCAGACCGTCTGCAAGAGGCTCGCCAGATCGACGGTGGTCGTATTGCCGCCGGCCTGGCCGTCGCGCAGGAAAGACAGTACGTCGTCGGTCATCGCCGCCATCTGATCGAGATCGCGCAGCATCTGCCGGCGCAGTTCCTCGTCGGCTATGAATTCGCTGCGCAGGCGCAGCCGGGTGATCGGCGTACGCAGGTCGTGGCCCATGGCCGCGAGTAGACGGGTCCGGTCGTCGACTAGCTTCTTGATGCGGTTGCGCATGAGGTTGAACGCTTTGGCCACTTCCCGCACTTCCTCCGGCCCGGTTTCCGGGATGTCAGTATTCTCGCCGTCGAGATTGAAGCCTTCCGCCGCTTTGACGAGGCCGCCGAGCGGAGTACGCAAGGCGCGCGCGGCCCATAATCCCAAGAGCGTGAGGCTTACCAACACAAATAGGATGGTGAAACTGAGCGGACTGCCGAGTAGCGGCGGCTCGCGGCGCGGCGGTAATTGCGTGGTCAGCACCGCGCCGTCGGGCATGCGGATGGCGACCGCCGACGCGGTGCCTTGTTGTGATACGAGCTGGAAGCCGGTGCCTAGCCGCTGCTCTATGAAGCGCAAATGCGGATCGTCGTCGGCTGTGGGTTTCCCTGGCGGCATCGCTTCCGCCGGCTTCATCTCGAAATGCGGGAAGGCGCGGGTAATGTCGCCGATCAGCCGTGCGCGCTCGGCGGGCGGGGCGGCGGCGATCAGGTGCAGCATCGAGACGAACTGGGGCAAGCGATCGTCGAACGGACCGTGATTATCGCCGTGGCGGCTCAAGATGAGGCCGCCGACGACGACACCATGGATCGTCAAGAGCGACACCAGAATGAGGATCGCTATCTGGGTGCCGATCCGGTTGAGTGAGAACAGCCGGGCGGCACTCATGCGGGCTCCACCATGGGCGTGAACAAGTAACCGCCAGAACGCACGGTCTTGATGATATTGGGATGGTGCGGGTCGTTTTCAATCTTGCGGCGCAACCGGCTCACCAGGATGTCGATGCTGCGTTCGAACACGCCTGCGCTGCGTCCCTGTGTGAGATCGAGCAGTTGATCGCGCGAGAGGATGCGGCCGGGGCGTTCGCAGAACACCTGCAGCAGGCCGAATTCCGCATTGGTGAGGGCGACGCGCGCGCCGTCCGGGTTGCGCAGTTCGCGCAGCACGCGGTCGATCCGCCAGCCCAGAAAGGTGAGGATGCGCGCCGCGCTGGCCACCGGGCTGAGCGCGGTGATGGTCGATCGCCGCAGCACCGCGCGGATGCGCGCCAAGAGCTCGCGCGGATTGAACGGCTTCGAAAGGTAATCGTCGGCGCCCATCTCCAGCCCGAGGATCCGGTCGACCTCGTCGCTCTTGGCGGTCAGCATGATGATCGGCACCTGCGAATGCGCGCGCAGCCGCTTACATAGGCTCAGGCCGTCTTCGCCGGGCAGCATGAGGTCGAGCACGATCAGATCGATGCGGCTGCCGTCAAGCAGGTTGTCGACCTGGCGCCCGCTGCCGGTCAGCGTCACGCGGCAATCATTGGCGCGCAGATAACGCGAGATCAGCGCGCTGATCTCGCGGTCGTCTTCCACCACTAGGATATGCGGCAATTTGGTCATCTGATTCGATTCAGCCCGATGTTGGCAGAAGGCGGCAGGAAGAATTGTTTCTGAATGTTTCTGGCGGCAGATGCGACATACACGGAAACAAACCTGCCATGCGCTGGCAAGGCCTCGTTAACCGCATCGGTCGCCTATTGGAATGCGCAAAGTCGGCCTCTGTCCGCCGGCGCAATCGAGGGAATTTACGATGAGCTCGATCCTATCCGCGACCAACACGCAATCGTTCTCGCCGCTGTCTCGGTTGCAGAACGAGCTGGCGTCCGAAGTCTCGTCCGGCACCATCAGTTCCAGCGACGAATCGGCGCT
>JAKAMD010000100.1 GCA_021823875.1 Pseudomonadota bacterium
ACGCGCCGCGCCACGTCGAAATGCAGGTGTTCGCCGACCGGCGCGGCCACGTCATCCATCTCGGCGAGCGCGACTGTTCGCTGCAGCGCCGGCATCAGAAAGTGATCGAGGAGTCGCCGGCGCCTGGCATGACGCCGGAATTGCGTGTCGAAATGGGCAAAGCGGCGGTCGCTGCCGCCAAGGCGGTCGGCTATGAGGGCGCCGGCACCATCGAATTTATCGCCGATGGCGCCGACGGCCTGAAAGCTGGCGGCTTCTGGTTCATGGAGATGAACACGCGGCTGCAAGTCGAGCACCCGGTGACCGAAAGCGTCACCGGGCTCGATTTGGTCGAATGGCAATTCCGCGTTGCCGCCGGAGAATCGCTGCCGCTCAAGCAGGACCAGGTGAAACTTGTCGGCCACGCGGTTGAGGCGCGGCTTTATGCCGAGGACCCCGAACGCGGCTTCCTGCCTTCGACCGGCAGATTGATCTCGCTCGAATTTCCGGCGGATCCCGAACTGCGGATCGACAGCGGCGTCGCGCCGGGTGACGTCGTCTCGCCGTTCTATGATCCGATGATCGCCAAGCTGATCGTGCATGCCGATACGCGCGAACGGGCGCTCGACCGGCTGGCTTCCGCGCTGGAACGCACGGTCGTTGCCGGGCCGCGCAGCAACGCCGCTTTTCTGGCGGCGCTTTGTCGCGCGCACGGCTTCCGCGATGGCGAATTCGATACCGGCTTCATCGACCGCCATCTCGCGGCATTGGGAGCCGCGCCGCGAGAGCTCGACCGTGGCGCCGCCGCCATGGCCGCTCAGGCGCTGCTGCAACACGAGCAGACCCGCACTGCCGCCGCGCGGGCGTTCGATGCGCCGGCCTCACCTTGGGATGCCGATGATGGCTTTCAGCTTGGAGGCGCGCGTGAGCTGCAGGTGCCCCTGATCGCCGACGGCGAAAGCGTCACCGCCGAGGTGCGCTACGGCCGCAACGGTGCCGAAGTCGCCGTGGGCGGCGTCGCGCCGGCCGCCGACGCCCGGGTCATCGTAACCGCCGACGCGGTTTACGTGCTGCGCGCCGGCCGCCAGACCAAGGTCAGCTTGCGCGATCTCGCGCTCGACGAAGGTGGCGACCGCGAACACAGCGGGCTCGTTCGTGCTCCCATGCACGGCAAGGTGCTGGCCGTGCTGGTGGGCGAGGGCGACCGCGTCATGCGCGGCCAACGGCTTGTCATCATCGAGGCGATGAAGATGGAGCACACGCTGCATGCGCCGATCGATGGCACGGTGCGGGAGATCGCGGTAGCTCCCGATAGCCAGGTCGCCGAGGGAGCCAAGCTGATGACGATCGAGGCAACAAAAGACACGTAGCTCTGAGCATTGGCAACGGGGGCGGCGATGAAGGTTGTATTACTCGGGCTCGTCGGTCTGTTTATCGGCCTCATCGTGGGCGGGGCCGTCGGGGTCGGGGCGGGTCTCGCTTGGATCACAGTGTTCCACACGAACTCCTTCGAGGGTTATTCGGGCTACCTGGTGTTCCTCACATTCATGCCGATCGGAATGATCCTCGGCGCACTGATCGGCGCCATCGGTCTCGGCTATCTGGCCGCGCGCAAGCCCGCACCCCTCCCGCCCGATACCAACTGACCGCTGCCGCCCGCGGCGCCAGCGCATCATCCCGTTGCGGGCCTGATTTCGGCTGGCGGCACGATGAACGAGATCGCCGCTGCGCCGGGCACCGGAGTCCTCAAACTGATGTGACATCGGCTGGGTCGGCGAAGGCCATGTCATCGGGGCGGACTGAACGCCGTTGGGTGTCCTGGATCGGCCCATAAGCGAAACATTTTAATCTATCTTGTTAATTCAACTTAAAGTTTTAATTTTAATTAAATTAAGGAGATTGTTACTGCATCCGAATACCTTCCGCATCCAAGAATCGTTTTTCGAAGCCACACCTCCGTTTGGCTAGATCGAAATCGTTGCTCTGGCCGGCAAATTGAGTTGCAGGTGGGAGATGACCAATGCCGCGATTGGGCTTTGCGCTTAAATTGCAAGCGAAATTCGCGCTGATTGTCGGAGCCGGCATTCTGGCGTTCGGTTTGATGACCATCGCGGTCATGGGCTACATGGACTATTCGACCGTCGAACAAAAACTGCGAACGCAAGCGCAAAGCGAACTGATGTCGGTCGATGCGCTGGTCGACACCGAGATGAAACTGCGTGTCGAAGACGCGACCGGCCTCGGCTACAAGGTCTTCGAGGGCTGGTTCAAGAGCCGCAACGAGCAATTCGACGGCAAGATCTGGAGCGTCTGGGGCACGGACCTCGCCAACGGCATCAAGCGCAGCGATCCAAGCAAGGCGGTCAAGGTGGCGCAGGACGACATTGACCGCGAGGTCTTGCGCACCGGCCAGCCGATCGGCCGTTTCGTCGGCAACTCCTATCGCTACAGCATGCCGGTCGTTTGGGGTCAGTCGGCGGTCACCAAACAAGGCGTTTGTGTCGGGTGCCATGAAGGGCTGGGCACCAAACAGAATGACGTCCTTTCCCTCTACTCGATCAGCCTGCCGACGACGGCGGATTTCGCCCAGTTGCGTCAGCGCGTCATCATCGTGGCGTGTGGCGCGCTGGTGGCGGTGCTGGTGATGCTGGGCGGCGTCTGGTCGCTGTTCGGGCGCGTGGTGGCGCGTCCGCTGAATGCGCTCATCCGCCCGCTCGAGGACATCGCCGAGGGCAATTTCACCACGGATGTGCCGGGGGTCGGCCGCAAGGACGAGATTGGGCAGATCGCCGGGGCGGTCAGTCAGATGGCCGGCCGGGTCAGCGCGACCCTGGGCGAGATCAAGACCTCAGGCCGCGAGGTCACCGACGCCTCTGCCGAGATCGCGACCAGCACCACCGATCTCTCGCAGCGCACCGAGGAGCAGGCGGCGAGCCTGGAAGAGACCTCGGCCGCGATGGAACAGCTGTCGGCCAGCGTGAAGAAGAACGCGGAACACGCCCAGGAAGCCAATCGTTCGGCGAATGCGACGATGGACGTCGCCGGCCGTGGCGGCGAGGTGGTGGCCAAGGCGGTCGATGCCATGGCCAAGATCGAGCATTCCTCCCTCAAGATTTCCGAGATCATCGGCGTGATCGACGAGATCGCGCGGCAGACCAATCTGCTGGCGCTCAATGCGGCGGTGGAAGCCGCGCGCGCCGGTGAAGCCGGCCGCGGTTTCTCGGTGGTGGCATCGGAGGTCCGCAGCCTGGCGCAACGTGCCTCGCAGGCAGCCAATGACATCAAGAACCTGATCACCAATTCGAACGGACAGGTGAAAGAGGGCGTCGAACTCGTCAACAATGCCGGCGCAGCGCTCCACGAAATCATTGAATCGATCAAGAGCGTGGCCAGCATCGTCTCCGAGATCGCTTCCGCCAACGCCGAGCAGGCGACCGGCATCGAGCAGATCAACAAAGCGCTCACGCAAATGGACGAGGTCACCCAGCAGAACTCGGCCTTGGTCGAAGAAAACGCGGCGACCGCCAAGATGCTTGAGCGGCAAGCGAGGTCGATGGACGAACAGGTCTCCTCCTTCCGTATCGGTGCCGGCGGTGGTGTCCAGCCCGTGCCGCGTGCCGCCCGGCCGGCGGTAGAAAAGGCCGCGCACATGCCGCCCCCAAAAGCGACGCCCAAGCCGACGCCCAAGCCGAAGCCGATGCCGAAGCCAGTGCGCGCGGTACCCGTCGAAGCGGATGAAGCTGAGAACGCCGCGCCGCCTGCGGCCGTCAATCGGCCTGCTCCGCCGAAACCGCAGCCGGTCGTGGCGCTCAAGCGGGCCGTCGGCGATGACGGCGGGCGCGTGCGGGCGACCACTGCGGCCATCGCCAAAGACGAGGACTGGGCGGAGTTCTAGCAGCGCCAATCCCGTGCGGTTTGGTTCGGCGAGGGGCCTGCGGCCTCTCGGTTGGCTTGAGTGACGAACCGCGAACGGCGCGTGGCGAATGTCCGCTTGGCGATGTGAATATCCGCTTATGGCTTCCTAACCGGATGAACGCGGGTTATGCAGGGGCTCACCCTTGCGCCCGTGTCCCGGTTCGGAACTCATCGTATGCCGCTTCATCTCATCAAGCTTTGCGTCGGGTGTGATTCGGTCGCCGACCTGGAAGACTGGATCAAGCAGAAGTTGAAAGAAAAGAAGCGGCGCGGGCAGAAGGCGGAGCATATCCACACCACCCGCATGATCCCCAAGCGCGCCCAGGAGCTCACCGGCGGCGGCTCGCTCTACTGGGTGATCCGCGGCCAGATCATGTGCCGCGAGCGCATCCTCGATATCCGCCCGACCACCGGCAAGGACGGCATCAAGCGCTGCCAGGTCGTGCTCGACGGCAAGCTCAAGCTGGTCGAGCCGCGGCCGCGGTCGGCTTTCCAGGGCTGGCGCTATTTGGAGGAGAAGGACGCCCCGCGCGACCTGTCACGTGCCGCGCCCGGCGCCGCCAAGATGCCGGAAGCGATGCGGCGCGAACTGCGCGAACTGGGATTGCTCTAGGCCGGATCCGGGCGGCTCACACCGCCATATTGTCGATCAGCCGCGTCTTGCCGATTTTGGCCGCCACCAGCAGGCGGATTGGCCCATCTTTGCGCGTCTTGACCGGCGCGAGCGTCAGCGCGTGGCGCGCCTCCAGGTAATCGACCGCGAAGCCGGCGCGCACGATCTCGCCGACGCCGTCCGTCATCACCGCCGCGATCGCTTCGCCGCGCTTGATGCGCGCGGCGCTCGCCTTGAGCACGCGGGAGAGCACCGGCGCCGCCGCGCGCTCATCAGGCGAGAGGTAGGCGTTGCGCGAGGACAAGGCCAAGCCGTCGCGCTCGCGCACGGTCGGTATGCCGGTCACCTTGAGCGGCAAGTCGAGGTCCTTGGCCATCTGCGTGACGACGCGCAGCTGCTGGTAATCCTTCTGCCCGAAGATGGCGATGTCCGGCTGCACCTGAAGGAACAGCTTGGCCACCACGGTGCAGACCCCGCCGAAGAAATGCGGGCGGAAGCGGTCTTCCAGCCCGGCCAAGGCGGCGCCTTCCGGGGCGATGCGGGTGGCGAAGCCCTGCGGATACATCACGGCCGCCGTTGGCGCCCAGATCACATCGACTTTGGCCGCCGTCAGCGCGGCCCGGTCGGCGGCGAAGCGGCGCGGATAGCTGCCGAAATCCTCATGCGGGGCAAACTGGGTCGGATTAACGAAGATCGACACCACCACCCGGTCGGCGCGCTTGCGGGCTTCAGCGACCAGCCGGAGGTGGCCCGCATGCAGAGCGCCCATGGTCGGCACCAGCGCGATGGTGCCGCCGGCGCGTCGGTACGGACGCAAGGCTTGGCGCAACGAAAGGACAGTACGGGCCACTATCGGGCTCTTGGCCATGTTCGGGGAACCTTGTCGGCTGAATGTCGCAAATTTCGGCTAGCTCTTAGCAAAGCCTGGTCGATGGGGTCACGCAGGTTAATGGTTAAACGACGGCGTGCTTGACTAAAACATAGCAAAAATTTGAGAGTTATTGGACCAAAGGGTGTGTCCGATGTTGGTCCAGCCGATCCAGCAAGGCTCTCAATCCGCGCACGTGGTGGTGCTCGGCAATGAGAAGGGGGGCTCCGGGAAATCGACGACCGCGCTGCATATTGCGGTGGCCTTGCTCAAGGCCGGCCAGCGCGTGGCGACGATCGATCTCGATAGCCGGCAGCAAAGCTTCACGCGTTACATCGAAAACCGCCGCGCATGGGCGCAGCGCGCACGCATCAAGCTCGAACTGCCGACGCATCATTGCGTCGAGCGCGCCCAGAGCGCCTCGGTGGAAGCCAACGAAGCGCGCGAATTCGCCGATTTCTCACGGGCGATCGCGACCATCGAACATAACCACGACGTGGTGATCGTCGATACGCCGGGCAATGACACCTATCTGATGCGGCTTGCCCATTCCATGGCTGACACGCTGGTCACGCCGCTCAACGACAGTTTCGTCGATTTCAACGTGCTGGCCGAAGTCGATCCGCAGAATTTCGGCGTCACCGGCGAAAGCCATTATGCCGAGATGGTGCGCGAGGCGCGCCGTCAGCGCCGGCTGGTCGACGGGCGCATGACCGACTGGATCGTGGTGCGCAACCGGCTGGCCATGCTCGGGTCGCGCAACAAACGCCTGGTGGGCGAGGGGCTCACCGAATTGTCCAAGCGCATGGGCTTCCGCTGCATCGACGGCTTCGCCGAGCGCGTGGTCTATCGCGAATTCTTCCCGCGCGGGCTGACCGCGCTTGACGACCTCGACGAGGCTACCCTGGGTACGCGGCCAAACATGTCACACCTGACCGCGCGCGAGGAAGTGATCGCGCTGCTCAACGCACTGCACCTGCCGCTGTCGGAAAACAGCAGGCGGCGCGCCGCCGCCCGCGCCGAATGGTACTCGGTGATGGACCAGCCGCTGCAGGTCCACGACGTGATCGCCTGAGGCGGTTTTTCGGAAACCTTGGTGGCGTCATGGCCGGGCTTGTCCCGGCCATCCACGGTATTTTACGGGGTGCCGCAACACGTGGATGCTCGCGATAAGCGCGGGCATGACGACGCTTTGAGGCTTGCGCGGGACGCGACAGCGTCCCATTTAGTGTAAACTCTCTGTCATGAGCAAAGACCAAACCCCGGCGCCGGCCTCTTCGAGGCCTGAGATCGACGCCTTCCTAGAACAGGTGCGCGCACTCGGGCCGGCGGTGACTGCCGGCAAGCGCGGGCGGCTGATCTTCGCGCTCGACGCCACCATGAGCCGGCAACCGACCTGGGACACCGCCTGCGCGCTGCAGGGCGATATGTTCCGCGAGGCGGCGAGTGCCGGCGGGCTCGACATCCAACTCGTCTATTTCCGCGGGTTCAACGAATGCCGCGCCTCCGGCTGGGTGCAGACCGGCGAGAAGCTTGCCGCGCTGATGGGCCGCATCGACTGCCGCGGCGGCCACACCCAGATCGGCCGGGTGCTCGCTCACGCCCGCCAGGAACATGGCAACGAGCCCGTGCAAGCGCTGGTCTATGTCGGCGATGCCATGGAGGAGAAGATCGACGATCTGTGCCTGACCGCCGGCGAGCTCGGCCTGCTGGGAGTGCCGGCCTTCATGTTCCAGGAGGGCTATGACGCGGTGGCCGAGCAGGCCTATCGCGAGATCGCGCGGCTGTCGCGCGGCGCCTATTGCCGCTTCGACGTCGGCGCGGCCCATGAATTAGGCGAATTGCTGCGGGCGGTCGCCGCCTATGCCGCTGGCGGGCGTCAGGCGCTCGCTGCCTTGTCGTCGCGCCGGTCAGGCGCGGCGCAGAAACTCTTGGCGCAGTTAGGCTGACATGCCCGCGCTGTTCTTCGGCATTCTGGTGCTGGTGTTGGCGCTATGGGCGCTCAACGTCATTTCCAAGGTCGACCCGCGCATCGGCGCGCGCGTGATGAAGGCGGCCGGTGGCGTGGTGGCGCTGGGGTTCGCCGTCTTCCTGTTCCTGCGCGGCGAGCTCGGCATCGCCATCCCGCTCGGCATCTTCGGGCTCGGCCTGTTGGGTTGGATGCCGTTTGGACCGGCCGGCTTTTCCGACCGCACGCAGAAGAGCGGGGGAAAGACCTCGCGTGTGCGCTCGGCTTATCTCGAGATGCAGCTCGACCACGACAGCGGTGCCATGCGGGGCATGATCGTTGCCGGTCGTCACAAGGGCATTTCGCTCGACCGGCTCGACATCAAGACGCTGGTCGGCCTGCTCGCCGGGTTCGACGAGCAGAGCCGCGCATTATTGATGGCGTATCTTGACCGCCGGGAGCCCCGCTGGCGTGAAAACGCGCAGGGAGATACGGCAGCGGGGAGCGGAGCGTCGTCCACCGGCAAAATGTCGGAGGAGGAGGCTTACCAGATCCTTGGCCTGCAGCGCGGAGCGAGCGCTGAGGCCATCAGCAGCGCGCACCGGACGCTCATGAAGAAATTCCATCCCGACCAGGGGGGGACGACGTATCTTGCCGCTCGCATCAACGAGGCCAAGGACACCCTTCTTCGTCGTCATCGCTGATGTACTCCTTACAAAACACCATCAGCGGCTCCTTCACTCACTCTCGTCGACGCGCTCTTGTTATCGGATCTTGTTATGGAGGCCGGTCGCTTACTGCACCTGGCTTCAGTTTTTCAGCAGCATGCAGGGGATATCGCTGCGTTTGAGATACTTGCAGGCGGCCTGCGCCTGAGTTTTGTCGAGCCCGGCAAAACGGGCGCGGTAAAACGATTTTTCGCCTTTGGCGACCCGCTCGGTAAAGGGATCGGCCTTGCCGAGTTGATGCGTGGCCTTGAGGCGCGCCTTTTCCAGCCGTACTTTCGCTTCGTGTTCGTCGTCAAAGGCGCCGACCTGGATCATCCAGCCGGTATGCTCCTTGGCGCTGGCCGGCGCGGTGTGCAGCGCGGTCTTGGCGGAAAGGGACGCAACACTCTCCGGCTTGGCGACAGGCAACGGCGCGCGTTTGACGGTTGCGACAGTGGTGATGGTTGGTTTCTCGGCGGTGGAGGGCATCTGCTCGAGCTTGCGGGCATCGAGCGACAGCGGCGCCAGCGAGGCCGTGTGCATGGTAGATGGCTGCACCAGCACGGTCTTGACCGGAGTCGGATTGATCGGTGCGGTCGAGCCAAGCTTGGGCGCGGCCGTCGTCGGCAATTCGGGCGCCGGCGTCGGCAACGGCGACACGCTGGCGAGCTTGGTCTTGCCTTCCCAGCCCTCGACCACCAGCGGAGCGGTGCGCTTTGTCGAGGCAACCTTGATGTTGTCGTCGATCAGACCTTTAACGCGCGCGTCACGCGCGCGGGCGGTACGGCCGCCGAACATCACGACCACGAGATGACGGTGGTTACGGCGAACGTCGATGGCGATGTTGAAGCCGGAAGCGTGGATGTAGCCTGTTTTGATGCCATCGACGCCGTCGACGTGGCCGAGCATGTGGTTATGGTTGCGCATCGCCTCGCCGCGATAGACGAAGTGCTGGGTGGAGAAATAATGGAAATAGGTAGGGAACCGGTCCTGCAACGCACGCGCCAGGATGGCCTGGTCGTGCGCGGTGGTGAGTTGCTGGCTGTCGGGCAGCCCCGACGCGTTGTGGTAATTGGTGCGCATCATGCCAAGCGCGCGCGCCTTGGCGGTCATCATGTGGGCAAATTCCAGTTCACTGCCGCCGAGGGCTTCGGCCACCACCACGGCGACGTCGTTGGCCGATTTGGTGACGATTGATTTGATCGCGTCCTCGACCGCGATGCTCTGCCCGGGCTTCAAGCCGAGTTTGGAAGGGGCCATGGAGGCCGCATGGGCGGACACCGGCAATTCGGTGGTCATCTTGATCTTGCCCTCCTGCAGCCGCTCGAACAGCAGGTAGAGCGTCATCATCTTGGTGAGCGAGGCGGGGTGGCGCAGGCTGTCGGCATTGGCCGCGGCCATTATCTTACCGGAATTGGCATCGACCACGATCGAGGCATAAGGCGGCTGATAGCGGTGGACAACGTGATGGGTGCGATGATGGCGCACATGGTGGCGCCGAGAACGCGCATCGGCATCGCCGACGACCGTTGTGATCGCGAACAGGGCCAGCAGACCCACAGTGCTCCAACGGAATCCACTTTGGAATCCGGCTACCCGACGCAACATCCCGCTCTCCCCAACGCCTCTCGATTGCGCGCTCGCTAGCCCAGCATTCGGGCCGAATTGTAACGTTGCGGCAGCGCGACAACTTAGGACCCTATGAGAACAGGGTTTACATCCTGTTAATCTAATTCCCTGGATTTTAAAGGATTTTTTGCACTGCAAAAAAACTGCTTGACTTTTGTGCAGTGCGGTATAAACAGGCGCGTATCCTGTAATAGGGCCGGGTTCCGGGCCT
>JAKAMD010000101.1 GCA_021823875.1 Pseudomonadota bacterium
AGGACCTGCGCGGCGGCACTGAAAGACAATGATAGGCCCACCAAGGCCGCCGAAACCATCGTCACGACGCGAGCAAATCCAGTCATTGCCAACACTCCTTCCGTCCCTGCCGGGTCGCCCTGCGATGTCGCCATCATTCAAATTTTGACGGCGTCCCATCCTGTCCACGATGCCGCTCCAAGCGCGAAGACGCAATGGGCGAGCGGCGTCATCATTGCGGCGTTTAAGGCCGCACCATGGCGGTTGCGGTGCCGGCAGACATGCGCGGAAAGAAATTGGCGGGCGTCAGCGGATAGGGGTGCCGCGCGTTTGCCCGGTCGCTACACGCGCGTTCCAGCGTCGCCGCCGAACATAAAATAAAGACGGCGTTACACACGCCGCCCGCTGCCGAGATCGATTGATGTGCTTGCTTACACGTTTTTGCGAACGCACGCCGGGGCGATCAAAGTGGGGTCTTGCCTTACTGATATGACCCCGGAGATCGCGCCCGGCGAACCGTTCGTGTGTTGCTGCTATGTCGAGGCCCGAACGAGCTACCCAACAATCGCCGCAGCTTGTTGACCCGGTGGAACCATGAAGACCTCCGTGCCAGAACGTGACGATAAAATTCTGGACCAAATTATAGGAAAGTCAAGCGCACGGTACGCATGCTATGACATGCAAGCATTGAATTTATGCACGAGTCGTCGTTCGAAAGAGCGTGCTGTCGTTTACATGTGTTGACAGAGTATGAAGAAGCCGCCTGCGATTTGATCGCATGACCGTACCGTCGGTGTCTTGCCGTCATGCTGCGCGACCGGGATAGGTCGCAACCGAGGGGTCGTTGGCGCGACATTTTGCAGCTCACGCTGCGACAACGAGCCGTATTTCCGATTCTTTCCAAAAGAATATTATTAGAGATGAAATTCACTCGTTTACCGATGTGCATCGGGGGCAGAGGAACGGATACGGATGATGCATCTCAGCCTTCTGGAATTGCAGGTCTTGCTGTCGATTATCACGCTGCGGCCGAACGCTTATGCCGGCACGATCCTGGATGAAGTCAATAAGCGGACCAAGCGCGATCTCTGGCACGGCACAGTCTACGCAGCCTTGGAACGTCTTGAGCGGCAAGGGCTCGTCAGGCGAGTCCAAGAGCGTGAAGCGACGCCCAGGCGCGGCGGCAAGCGCAAGTTCATGTTCAGGCTCACGGCGCCCGGCCGGCAGACGCTGACACGCTCGTTACGGACAATCGTGCCGTTCCTGCAGCCGAGCGGCGTCTTGGCGGCGCAGCGGATGCGGCGCAAAGCCTGAACGAAGCGCGCGGGCGCTAACGACCGCGTACCGCCAGCACCGCGTCCGCCGCTGCCAGCCCGGTGAGCAACGCGCCGTGCGCGGTAGAGAAATCGTTCAACGAGCAGGCCTCCCCGGCAAAGAACAGGCGGTTGTCGACGGGCGCGGCGAGCCGCGCGCGGCTTTCGGCATGGCCCGGCAGCGCGCAGGAGTAGCCGCCGCGCGCAAAGGGATCGCTGCCCCAGGGGTGTATGCGGATCGGACTCACGCGCTTGGCGAACCCGCTGCCGAGCAGATCGGCGAGTTCGCCAATTGCGAAATTGGTAAAGGCGCGCTCGCCGCCTTTTTCCAGCTCCCAAGCGAGATCGCCGCCGAAGAACACTTCGATCTGCGCGCGTCCGAACGGACGCAGATGATAGCTGGCAGTCGCGGTGCGATCGGTGCGGGCAAAAAGACGAGTGCCCGGCTCGAACTCTTCCGCTTGATCGAGCGCCAGGAACAGCTTGTCGGCAAGCCCGAGCGGCAGCCCGCGCGCGGCCGCGATCTTTTCCGGCAGCGCCGGCGTGAAATGCACCGCCTCTTCGGCGATGAGCGTACTCGGCAGCGCGACGATGACCTGATCGGCGGTCAGCGAGCCTGTTGCGGTTTCAATCTTCAGGCGCGTGCTGCTGTGATCGATTGTCCTCACCGGGCAGCCGAGCGCGACCGGCGCATCACCGGCATGCGCCGCGATGAGCGTGCCGTAGCCGTCGGTGACGCGCCAGTTCACTTCGCTGTCGGCGTAATTGTTGAAGTCGTGGATCGATACGGCACGGAGCTCGGCGCCGGTGATGTAGGTCGCGACCGCGCCGATCAGTCCGTTCCAGCGGTTGCCCTCTTCGAGCAGGTCCGACGCCGGGCGATCGGGTCCGCGCGCGGCTTCGCTCATGCGGTCGAAGAACGCATTCAGCGCCGCGTGGAAGGCCTGTTGATCGTCAGGCGGAAAGCCTTGCGTGAGTGACGGCCGCGCCCAGGGTGGCAGCGTCTTGTCGATGGTGCGGCCTTGTACCTGCGCGATCGGAACCCATGGGTTGCGGTCGGCGGAATGCAGCCAGCCGCAGCCGAGATCGAGCGCGCTGCCATCGGTTCCGGCAACGGTCCAGGCGCGGCCGCCGAGACGGTCGCGCGCCTCGACCAGCAGGCATTTTATGTGGGTTTCGTGAAGCCGGCGGGCCGCCGCAATGCCGGCGGCACCGCCGCCGACAATCACAACCTCGAAGTCGCTTTGGGCCATAACGACTTATGCGGCGATCTTGCAGCGCGCCGCAAGTCCGCCGGGAATAAAACCGCTTATTGAAAAGCGCAGCCGGCCTTCACGCCGAACAAGCGGAAGATCAACGCCGCCGGGCAGAAGCCGGTGAAAGCGGCCTGCAGCATGTTCAGCCCGATGAAGGCAGTGAACAACATCCAGTAGGGGCTGACCAGCCAGGTGAGCAGCACGCTCACCAGGATCATCACGCCGGCAAAGGCCATCACCGCACGATCGACATTCATCTCATTGCTCCATTGCGTCTGGGTTGTTGCTTCACTTACGTCCGGCGCCGGCTCACGCGGCCTGCGCCAATTGACTGCGGGTCCAGGCCACGATGCGGCGCGCATCCATGGCGCCGGCCGAGCGCGCCACCACGCGCCCGCCGCGGAACAGGAGCAGCGCCGGGATGCCGCTCACCTGATATTCGGCGGCAACATTCGGCGCCTCGTCGGCATTGAGCTTGATCAGCCGCACCTGCGGCTCGAGCTCGGCGGCAGCCGCCTCGAACATCGGCGCCATCATGCGGCACGGCCCGCACCAGGGCGCCCAGACGTCGACCAGCACGGCGATGTCATTGGCGCGGCGGTGCTTGTCGAAGCCGGCCGCGTCCACCGCCGCCGGATGGCCGTCGAACAGCGCGGCATGGCAGGCGCCGCATTTGCCGGCGGCGGCATTCTTGTCGGCCGGCAGGCGGTTGGTCGCCGCGCAATGCGGGCAGACGATGTGTAAAGCGGCCATCGGTGGGCTCCTCGGTCCCCGAGATATATACGATCTTATGAATATGTCTGAATTGAGCAAGATCAAGAGGAGCGGCGGAGCAGCGGAAGGTCGCCTTTAAGATGCTGGAAAATATCGATTAATTTTCGCCGCCGGCCCCGCCGCCGCCCGGACCCAGGGTCAGGGCTTTACCGGCAGGATCAACTCGGAGGGATGGGTGGCGTCGTGGTGGATGGTGTCGGTGCCGATCTTGCTGGGCCGGTAGTAATGACCCCAGAGCTGTTCGGTCACCGGCGAGTCGCCATTGACGATCTCCAGCCGTAGCCGATGACCGGCCTTGATCAGATAAGCCATGGGCTCCAGGCTGATCTCGAACTTGGTGATCTCGCCCGGGGTCAGCGGCCGCGGATCGCTGTGGCTGTGATAAGGCACCATCTCGCTCGAGCGTTCGGGGTCGAGCGCGCGATGCGAGGCGCGCAGCCAGCCGCGTGTGATCAACTCGGCATGGGGATTGAGGTCCTTGGCGCGGTCTTCCGGCGATTGCGGGTGTTGATCGGACAGCTTGATGAAAAAGTCGGTGTCGGACGCGCTCGATGACGCATAGAGCACCAGCTTGATCGGCCCGGTGATCTCCAAGTCCTGGTCGAGCGGCACGCTGGTGAAAGTGAGCACGCGCCGCACCGGATCGAAGCCGCCAGCGGGACCGGTGGGGCCGAAGCCGACCACGCCGGCCACCCAGCCGGGCTGCGGATAGCGATAGCCGGTCGCGTTCGGTCCTTGTGCTGGCTGCGGCGATAGCCCGCCGTCGTTGAGCGAGGTGACGCTGCCGGTCGGCACCGCGTTGAGATACCAGCGGGTGTAATGGATGTCCGGCGGCGGCCAGGTCTCGGCGTTGCGCGTCAGGTTCGAGCCGCGCACGGCATATTCGACATTCGGCCGCGCGAGATAGTCGGTGCTCTTGCCTTTGAGATAGTGATCGTAGAACGGCAGCATCACGCGTTGATGGAAATCGATGCTGGAAAATTCCGCCGCCGCCGCCCAGGCATTGGGCACGCCCGACATGCGCAATTTCTTCGGGCCCTGCGCACGGCAATAACCGTCGATATTGCCGCGGGTGTGCAGTTGGATCTTGCCCCAGACGCCGCTCGAATAGAGCGGCACCTTGATCTTCGACAGTCCTTCCCAGGCGCTGCGCTCGCGCCAGAAGTCGTCATAGGTCGGATGCGCGGCGCAAAGCCGGCCGAGATCGGTCGCCTGCTCGCACGCAGGCCCCTCCGCGGGAAAGCGGTTGATGAAGCGGTTCTGGTACCACCAATGCCCGGGGAAGAAGTCGCACGGGATGCCGCCGTGATGCGTGCTGGCGCGATAGACGTCGGCGAGTCCGTCATGCGCGGCAAGGCAGGCGAGCGAAGGCGGCGCCATTGCGCCCATGAACCATTGCAGCATGCAGTAATAGGACTGGCCGATGGCGCCGACCTTGCCGTTCGACCAGCTTTGCGCGCCAATCCATTCGATCACGTCGTAGAGATCGTTCTGCTCGTTCTTGCCCAAGAACTCGTAGTCGCCGCCGGAACGGCCGCTGCCACGCACGTCCATGTGCACATAGGCGTAGCCCTGCTCGACATACCATTCGATCGGCCCGGTCTCGCGCCAGAGGAATTGCGGGCTCGCCGGCAGACTATTGTTGTCGAAGCGATAGGGCGAGGCGGCAAACAGCGCCGGGTAAGGGCCGGTGCCGTCCGGGCGATAGATACGTGCTCCGATCTGGATGCCGTCGCGCACGGTGATGGAAATGATTTCGTCAATCATGGAAGGCACTCCGGCAAGTGTGTCAACTCGTCATGGCCGGACAAAAGGCGTGAAGCGCCGTCTTGATGCGAAATGCCCCGGCCACCCCGCTTGGGAGAGCCCCTAGCGTCCCTAAGCGGAAGGCGCGGGTCAAGCCCGCGCATGACAAATTAAGAGCGCGTGCCTAGAGCCCCGCCAATTCTTTCATGATCCGATAGAGCGCGCTCTGCCCCTCGAAGCCGATGCCGGGGCGGTCGGACAGGCTGATGGCGCCGTCCGCGATCACCGCATCGTCGGCGAAGCCGCCGAAATCGCCGAACACGCCGGGGTATGACTCCGCACCGCCGAGCCCGAAGCCGGCGGCGATGGCGAGCGACATCTGGTTGCCGCCATGCGGGAACAGCGCGCGGCGCGGCCAGCCGTGGCGCTCCAGCATGGCCACCGTGCGGGCATATTGCGTAATGCCGTAAGCCTGCGGCGGGTCGACCTGGATGACATCGTGGCCGGCGCGGAAGCCGCCGAAGCGCACCAGGTTCTCGACGTCCTGCGTCGAATAGAGGTTTTCGCCGGTTGCCAGTGGCGGCGCATAGACGCTCGCCAGTTCTGCCATGAGCGCGAAGTCGAGCGGGTCGCACGGCTCCTCGAACCAGCGCAGTTTGAGCGGTTCAAGCGCCTGCGCGTAGCGCAGTGCTTCCTCGCGCTCGAATTTGCAGTTGGCGTCGACCGCGAGATTGGCGCCGGAGCCGACCACCTGCAGCACCGCCTCCAACCGCCGCAGGTCTTCCTCCAGCGGCAAACCGCCCACCTTCATCTTCACCAGCGTGTAGCCGGCATCGCGGTGCCGCCGCATTTCGTCCTGCAGGTCTTGGATCGTTTGCCCCGGCCAGTACCAGCCGCCGCCGACATAACAGAACACCTTGTCGGCCGCCTGGCCATTGTTGAAGCGCTCGGCCAGCAGGCGATGCAGCGGCACGTCCACGATCTTGGCGAGCGCGTCCCACACCGCCACCTCGATGGTGCCGATGGCGATCGAGCGCTCGGAATGGCCGCCGGCCTTCTCGCGCTTCATCATGCAGGCGAGGATCTTCTCGGGATCGAGCAGGCCGGCCTCGTCGGCGAGCGTATCGGGCGCGGCCGCCAGGATGCGCGGAATGAAGCGCGCCCGCATCTGCATCCCGCACGCATAGCGCCCGGTCGAATTGAAGGCGAAGCCGCAGACGGGCTTGCCGCCGCGCATCACGTCGGTGATCACCGCCACCACCGAGGTGGTCATTTCGGAGAAGTCGAAGCTCGAATTGCGCAGGCTAGACTTGAGCGGGATCGCGGTCTCGCGAATGTCGGTGATGCGCATGATCTTGACCTGCCTCGCCGCGCGTCATCATGGATTGCCGGGTCGCGCCGCGTCGCGGCGGCCCGGCAATGACCATTTCGGGGATCGCGATCAGCCGTTAGATCTGCTTGATCTTCGCCGCGGCGATCGCCTTCTTCCACTTGGCGATCTCTTCCTTCACGTAGGCGGCGAAGTCGGCGGAGGACAAGCCCTCCGGCTCGAAACCGAGCGGCGTCATCTTCGCCTTCATTTCAGGCGTCGAGACGATGGCGGCAATCTGCTTTTGCAGCAGATCGACGATCGCCTGCGGCGTGCCCTTGGGCGCGAACACGCCCTGCATGGTCTCCGAATCCTGGCCGGTAACGCCGGCCTCGGTCAGCGTCGGCACGTCCGGAAGCGCCGTGGAACGCTTCTTGGTGGTGACCGCGAGCGCGCGCAGCTTGCCGGTCTTGACCAGTTGCGTGGTCGGCGTCATGGCAACGAAGGACATCGGCACTTCGTTGGCAAGCACCGCTTGCGTCGCCGGTCCGCCGCCCTTGTAGGGAGCAATGACGAAATCGAGTTTGTAGGCCGCCTTGAACAATTGCGTGGCGAGATCCGGCGTGGTGCCGATGCCCGGCGAGGCGGAGGTGAACTTATTGGGATTGGCCTTGATCAGGTCGATCAGCTCTTTCATCGACTTTGCCGATGACGACGGGTTGACGATCACGATATTGGGCGTGACGGCGGCCAGTGTGATTGGGGCGAAATCCTTCACCGCGTCGTAGGGGCAATGCTTGTACAGGCTCGGATTGACCACGAAGCTCGAAGAGGCGAGCAGGATGGTGTAGCCGTCGGGCCTGGCATGCGCGGCATTGGCGGTGCCGATATTGCCGCCCGCGCCCGGCAGGTTTTCGATGAAGAACTGCTGGCCGAGCCGTTCGGACAGTTTGGCGGCGAGCAGGCGCGCCATCACGTCGGTCGGTCCGCCGGCGGCGAAGGGCACGATGATCTTGACCGGCCGTTCCGGATAGCCGGCGGCGGAGGCCGGCGCGAGGGCGAAGCACGCCAGCAAAGCGGCGAGCGCGCCAAAGATACGAAGCGACTTCATTTGACGTTTCCTCTTCCTGTTGCGCCGGCCTTGCTGGCCGGCATTCGTTATGCGGCGGCGCCGCCGCGGGTCCGCACGTGCGCCGTCGCCTATTGTCAGCGCTGCAGCCCGAGCAACTCCCGTGCCTCCTTGGGCGTGGCCAGTTCGCCGCCGAGATCGTCGAGCATGCGCACAGCCTTCTCGCAAAGCGCGGCATTGCTCGGCGCGAGCTCGCCCTTGTGAATATAGATATTGTCCTCCAGCCCCACGCGGATATGGCCGCCCAGGAACCAGGCCAGCGCGAGCATGGGGTATTCCCAACGGCCGATGGCGAACGCCGCCCACATCGCGTCCTGCGGCAGCAGCGAATGCGCATAGACTAGTGTTTGCGGCGTGGAAACGAAGCCGTAGCGGACACCCATGACAATCTGGAACAGCGGCGGCCGCTTCAGCACGCCTTGCTCGAGCAGCGCGTGGGCGAGCTGGATGTCGCCGGAGTCGAACACTTCCAATTCGGGTTTGCTGCCGGCGTTCTGGATCTCCCGCGCCATGATCGCCACATTCTCCGGCGTGTTGATCACGGCGGCGCTGCCCGACCACATCGTGTTGAGATCAAGCGTGGCGATATCGGGCTTGAGGGCGACGATGTGCTCGACGCGCTTGAGCGGATGCATCAGCGTCGAGCCCGGTGCGGCAATGCGCGGATCGTCCTTGCTGGGCACCAGGCGGCCGCCGGGCCCGGTGGTCAGATTGATGATGAGGTCGCTGTTCTTGTCGCGGATGCGCTCGACCACTTCGCGATAGTGCGCGATCTCCATGCTCGGCCGTCCGTCCGGATGGCGCACATGAATGTGAGCGACCGTGGCGCCGATCTTCGCCGATTCCAGACAGGCATTGGCGATCTGTTCGGGCGTGCAGGGCAGGCCCGGATGTTGTTGCACGGTGGTCAGGTTGCCGGTGACGGCGACGGTCAGGATCGTTTTGTTGTTCTTGCCGGCCATGATGCGGAAGGGTCCTCGTTGCGCGCTGATTTGACTTTAAACAAACGACTGTTTACATTGGCGAACTTTTCCAGATTGGCAGTGGCGCGTCAAGCGTGCGCAAAGCGAAAACAGCAATATCGGCGGCGCGGCGGAAATCACGCCTGGCCACGCGCAAGGCCGGCAAGCGTGCCGCGGCCGCACGCGCGCGCAAGCCGGCGGCGGCGGCCCAAACGCCATCGGTGCGCGAGCGCATCCTGCATGTGGCCGAGCGGTTGTTCGCCGAGCATGGCATGGCCGGGGTCGGCCTGCGCGCGATCACCACGGAGGCCAAGGTCAATCTCGCATCGGTTGCCTATCACTTCGGTTCCAAGGATGGCCTGCTGGAGGCGCTGTTCGCGCATCGCGCCGCGCCCATCGCGCAGGAGCGGCTGCGCCTGCTGGCGCGCTGCTACGAAGAGAAGCACACGCCGGCTCTGGAGCAGATCCTCGACGCCTTCCTGCGCCCGGCGCTGACGTTAGGCGTCGAGCCGCAATTCGGCGGTCCGGCCTTCGTCAAGCTGCGCGCCCGCCTCGGCATGGAGCCGGAGGCGACGGCGCGCAAAATTCTGGCCAAGGCCTTCGACCAGTCGAGCCGCAAATTCATCGACGCCATCATCCAGGCGGTACCGCAAATGCCGCGCGCCGAGATCGAATGGCGGTTTCATTTCATGCTCGGCGCCATGTTCTACACCATGGCGAATACCGGCCGCATTCAGGCGCTGACGAACGGCCGGATCGATCCCGGCAACGTCACCGACGCGCTCGATCACATGATTCCGTTCCTGGCGGCGGGCTTCCGTTCGTCGCCCGTGTCCGATCCTTCCGCATAAAGCATCCAAGAGAACGAAGAGGAACGCCAATGGCCGCCAAGAAAGTCACTCGCCAGGACCTGCGCGATGCCGCCGAGAAATACAAGAACTGGGGCAAATGGGGTCCGGCCGACGAGATCGGCACGCTCAATTACGTTGCGCCCGAGGACATCATCGCCGCCACCCGCCTGGTCAAGAAGGGCAAGGTGATCTCGCTCGCGCTCAACTTCGACTACACCGGGCCGCAGGGCGCCAAGAGCAAATACCCGGCCATGGGCCGCACCAACCCGATCCACACTATGCTGCGCACCGGTACCGACGCTTATTCCGGCGTGCTCGATAAGCGCGGCATCCGCGCCGCCGACGACATGGTGACGATGCCCTTGCAATGCGGCACGCAATGGGACGGGCTCGGCCACGTCTTCTATGAGAACTATATGTGGAACGGCTACGACTGCCGCGAGGTGACCTCGGCCGGTGCGCAGAAGTGCGGCAT
>JAKAMD010000102.1 GCA_021823875.1 Pseudomonadota bacterium
ATCTATCTTGCTGCCGTCGCCGGGATCGAAGCGCACCGCGTCGATGTCCGTCTCCAGATCGCGCAGGATCTGAGTGTGCTTGTCGTCGGCGAATTTGGCGACCTTGAAGTTGGTCGGCAGCGTGACCATCAGCACATTGACCTTCTCCTCAGGCGGACGGATCGCCTGCGGATCGGGGCTGCACAGCGTGACCAGGCCAGGATCGAAGCTGTCCCAGACGCGCGGGTCGGTGAAGGCCGGCTCCAGCGCCTTGTAGTCGAGATTGGGGATGCGCTTCACGTAAGGCAGCGGCGGCATGTTCATGATTGACATGCAGGGCACCTTGGCCCTGGCCACCTTGTCGAGCAGCTCTCGCACGCCGGGCGAGCCGAATTGCGGCTCCTGCATGGCGAGACCGACGAGATCGTAATCGGCCGGATTGACGCCGTCGGCACCGCCGGCAGTCACCTTGCCCGGCAGTTTGCGCGAATCGATTTCGACGCGGTCGGCGCGACCCTTCACCGGCACGCGCACGCGGAAGCCTTCGGCGTTGATCAGGTCGGCCTCTGCCGGAAGGCAAACGAGATGGACCGAATGGCCGCCGAACAGAACTTTGGAGGCCAGCAGCGACCCGTAGGACGCGCCCATGATCAGAATTTTATAAGCCGGCATAACCACCTGCTCCTTATAGCTGGTTCTTGAATTGAGAAATGAGCACTCCGCCCCGGAGCGGTACGGGGTCTCGTTCGGCCGCATGCTAGGCGCGTGGGACCGGTGATGCAATCCGGAGACCGCGCTGCGGTATGCGACGAGATTTCAATAAGATACGCGCCGTGCCCAGCGCAACCCTCTACCCGTGTGGGAGAGGGTGGTGAGCACCGAGCGCAATGCGAGCCGGGTATCGGAACCGGGATTTCATTGAGGCGCAGCCTCTCACCCGGCTTCGCGCGGCTGCGCATTCGCAAAGGCACCCTCCCCCCGTGAGGGGAGAGGGAAAGTGATCATCTCTGCGTGTCGTTCAAGGCGACCACCGCATGTGGGCTGCCGCAGCCCACAGGGCATGAAGGCCGATCAGCCTTCGGTCTTACCGCCCGGCATTCCGCCGGGGCCTGGCATCGCCGGAGCAGCCGGTGGCGGTGCAACGGGAGCGGCCTTCGGCGCCGCCTTCCTCTTCGTCGCTTTTTTCGCCGTCTTCTTTACGGCCTTCTTGGCGGCCTTCTTCATCCCCTTCTTCTTCTTGCGCGCCGGGGCCGCGCGTTTCGCTTTCGACTTCTTCGTCTTCGCTTTCGCCTTCTTCCGCTTCGCCATGATCGTTCTCCCGATCGGTTCAACCAATCCCGCTCAGGCGTCGGCCGCAGCGACCGGCTATGGCCACGCCTCCTAGCCTGCCGCTGCCGCGCGCGGGGTTTCGACTGCCCGTTCGCGCAGCGGATCCGGAATCGGCCCGCCAGAGGCCCAGTCGATCAACTCGACCGTATGGACGACCGGGATGGCGGTGCCGGCGGCTATCTGCGTGATGCAACCGACATTGCCGGCTGCGATCACATCCGGCTGAAGCCGTTCAATGTTGGCGACCTTGCGGGCTCGCAACCGGTCAGCCAGCGTTGGCTGGAGGATGTTGTAGGTGCCCGCCGAGCCGCAACACAAATGGCCTTCGGGAACATCTTTGACGACGAATCCAAACTTGCAAAGCAAATCTTTCGGTTGATGCAGAACTTTCTGTCCGTGCTGCAGTGAACAGGCGGCGTGATAGGCGACCGACAGCCCCTTTGGCGTTTCGACCGGTGGCAGGTCGAGCCTGGCCAGATACTCGGTGATGTCCTTGGCGAGCGCCGACACGCGCGCGGCCTTGTCGGCATAAGCCGGATCGGTGCGCAGCATGTGGCCGTAGTCCTTGATCACGCTGCCGCAGCCGGACACGGTGACCAGGATGGCGTCAAGCCCGCCGCTATCGATCGCGCGCGTCCAGACGTCCACGTTTGTGCGGGCCCGGTCGAGCGAGTCGTGATCGCGGCCCATATGGTGTTCGAGCGCGCCGCAGCATCCCTCACCTTCCACCATGACCACCTCGACGCCGAGCCGGTTGAGCAGACGGATGGCGGCTTCGTTGGTGGAAGGCGCGATCACCGGTGCGAGGCAGCCGCCGAGCAGCGCCACCCGGCCGCGGCGCTCGCCGGCCGGGGCATAGATCTTGCCCGTGCGGTCGGCGGGCGGGGCCGGCTTCGTATGGGGGGTGAGTTGGACCATGGCGGCCAGCCGTTTCAGGCCGAGCGCGTGCAAGACCGGCGCCAGCGGGCGGGCGAGCTTGCCGGCCACCATGCCGGCGCGGAACAGCGCCGGATTGGTGAGCACGCGCGCCAGCAGGCCGCGCATCAGCCGGTCGGCAAGCGGGCGGCGGTAGGTCTTCTCGATATGCGCCCGGGCCTGGTCGGACAGATGCATGTAATGCACGCCGGAGGGACAGGTGGTCATGCAGGACAGGCACGACAGGCAACGGTCGATATGCTTGACCACGTCCGGGGTTGCCGGCCGGGCCTGCTCGAGCATGTCCTTGATCAGGTAGATGCGCCCGCGCGGGCTATCGAGCTCGTCGCCGAGCAGCACATAGGTCGGGCAGGTGGCGGTGCAGAAGCCGCAATGCACGCAGGCGCGCAGGATCTTGTCGGCTTCGGCGATCTGCGGATCGGCTAGTTGCGCGAGGGAGAAGGCGGTCTGCATGCGATACGTGCCCGGACTGTTCACCGGGATCGAAACGCGCTTTGCGCGCCGAGGTCAATCCCGGCGCGCTTTGACACCTTTTGTCAGGCGGTGAGCCGGGCGGCGGCGGCAAGCGTTGCCCGGTCCATGCCGTAGAGCGCGTCGCAGATTTCCGCCGGCAGATGGCCGGGGCCGCGCACCCTCTGCGCCGCCACGCTGCCGGCGGCGCCGAACACGGCCAAAGCGGCAATCGCCGCTTCGCGCGGTGGCCGCACCGCGGTGAAGGCGGCGGTGACGGCGCTGAGCGCGCAGCCGAGCGCGGTCGACAGCGGCATCAGGGCGTCGCCGGCATGGATGGCGACGAGGCCGGCGCCGTCGCTGACATAGTCGGTGGCGCCGGTGAGCGCGACCACGCTGCCGCAGCGCTCGGCCAGCGCGGCGGCAGCATCGGTCGCCTCCTCGGCGCGCGCGCTCGAATCGACGCCCTTGCCGCCCGCCCCCACCTGCCCAGAAAGACTCATGATCTCGCTGGCATTGCCGCGAATAACCGATGGCGACAGCGCCGCCAGCTTGGCCGAGACCAGCGTGCGATAGGGCGTGGCGCCGCAGCCGACCGGATCGAGCACCCAGGGCTTGCCGAGCTCTTTGGCCTTGCCGACGGCGGCTTGCATGGCGGACACCCAGGGCGGCGACAGCGTACCGATATTGACGGCCAGGGCGTCGGAAATGGCGGCGAAGTCCTCGACCTCCTCGGGGGCATGCACCACGGTCGCAGACGCGCCGAGCGCCAGCAGCACATTGGCGGAGACGGTCATCGCCACGTAATTGGTGATGTTATGCACCAGCGGGCGGCGCGCGCGCAGGTCTTGCAGCGCGGCATAGATGGCATCGATGGTGGGCAAATCGGGCATTGCGGCGTCCTCAGTTGGGGCCGCCGCGACGAAACGAAGAACGATTGATGGGCAATCGCCACCTCACTTCCCTCCGCCGGCACGACCCGGATCAGGTTCGACGGGTTGGCGGCAAGCCGCCTCTCAGCCTCGCTGGCGAGGCACCCCGATTGAGATGGCAAAACGTTAGAGCGGCGCAGGCGCCGGCGCAACCGGGGCCTACACCCCCGCCCACATGCGGCCGGGATTGAGCACGCCCTGCGGATCGAAGCTCTCCTTCACCCGCTTGCTGAGGGCGGCGAGCGGTGCCGGTTCCGGCTGGAACACGTCGAGCGACGCGCGCAGGCTGGCCGAGGCGCGGATGAGCGTGGCGTGGCCGCCGATCGCCGCCACCGCCTCGCGCACGGCGGCGGCGCCCGGCTCGTCGGGAAACGGCATCGCCACCCAGATGAGGCCGCCGGCCCAGTCGTAGAACATCTGGGCGGCCGGCGTGATGGTGGCGGAAATCTCGTGCCCGCGCGCCGGCGGCACCGAGATGCGCCAGAGCGGACGTGTGCGCGCTGCCTCGACGGTGAACGGCTTCACGTCGCGGATGCTGCGCCAGAGCGCGCGCGAGTCGTTTTCTTCCAGGATCGCGACCGAACCGAAGGGCTTCATGAGCGCAGCCAGCGACTCCTTGCGGGAGGCAACCGACGGGGCGAAGCCTTCCAGCCGCAGCGCGGTGGCGGCTTCCGGCTTGGGCAGGCCATCGAACCAGGATGCCACATGGTCGGGCAGATGGGCGGCGCCGGAGACGTCGTAGGGCGAGCCCATGGCGGCGGCCATGGCGGCGCAGGCGCGCTTGTCGTCGAGGCCTTCGATCAGGACGGTGGCCTCGGTCTCCGGCTTGGGCAGCACCTTGATCGTCACGTCGGTCATGGCGGCGAGCGTGCCCCAGGAACCGGCAAGTAGTTTGCAAAGATCGTAGCCGGTGACGTTCTTCACCACCCGGCCGCCCGACTTGATGGTCTCGCCACGGCCGGTGACGGCGGATAGCCCGAGGAAATGATCGCGCGCGGCGCCCGCCTTGATGCGGCGTGGGCCGGACAGATTGGTGGCGATGGCGCCGCCCAGCGTGCCTTTACCGGCCTCGCCGCCAAGCAGCGGGCCGTAGTCCATCGGCTCGAAGGCGAGCTGCTGGCCGCGCTCGTCGAGCAGCGCCTCGATTTCGGAAAGCGGCGTGCCGGCGCGCGCCGACAGCACCAGCTCTTCCGGCTCGTACATGGAGACGCCGGTGAGGCTGGAAAGATCGAGGGTGAGATCGGTCTGGCTCGGCCGGCCGATCGCGCGTTTGGAGCCCTGGCCGACGACTTCGAGCGCCTTGCCGTCGGACACGGCCCAGCACACGGCTTCTTCGACTTCCTTGGCGTCGCGGGGTTTCAACTTGTCTGGCACGTCCTCACCCGGCAATGGTCTTGCGTCGGGTCGGCGCAACTGGCCTACCCCAAGTACCGCACGTTAGATTGGCGGCGGCACGGAACAATTGGCGATTTTAATCGCATGGACGAGTTGAGCCAGCGCTTTTTCGAGACCCTGCTGCAGACCCAGTTTCTGCCGCCGGACCGGATGCTGCGCTACCAGCGCCGGCTGCTCGGCCGGCTGTTGCGGCATGCGCGTGCGACCGTTCCGTACTACCGCGACAGCGGGCGGCTCGACCCGCTGTTCATGGCCGACGACAGCATTGATTGGGACCGTTGGGGCGAGGTGCCGGTGCTGACACGGTCGGAGGCGCAGGCCCATGCCGACCGCCTCTACGCCGAAAGCCTACCGCCGGACTGCGGCGATATCCAAAACGGCATAACCTCCGGCTCGACCGGCAAACCCCTTGCATTCCGCGTAAACAACATCATGGCCGCCGCCGGCAGCGCCGTCCTGGAGCGAGCCCTCACATGGGCCGACACACCGCCGGTGCGCACGCTCGGTTACCTGCTCAACCCCAAGGAGGGCGAAGGACAGTATCCGCATGGCACCGTCTATCGCATGCGCATCCGCAGCGTTGACCGCGACATGCATTTACTTGCGGCGCGGACACCGCTCGACCAGCAGGCGGAATGGATTGCACGCCTGCGGCCCGAGCTTGTGATGGGCTATCCCAACGCGCTAGCCGAGCTTGCCGGCAATCTGTCATATGCGCTCGCTAACCACCGCTTCGCGCTCGCGGTCTGTGTCGGTGAAGTCGCCAGCCCGGCAGCGCGCCGTGCGATCGAACAAGGGTTCCGCTGTCCGAGCATCGACATTTATTCCGGCTCGGAATTCGGCGTTGTCGCGGCAGAGGATCGCAAGACCGGGCGAATGATGATGACCGATGAGATCATGCTGGTCGAGGCCGCACATTCCGATCTCGCAGTTGACAACGACGCTCTGTCGGAGCTGATCGTCACGCCATTCTACAACTACGCCATGCCGCTGATCCGCTATTCGACCGGTGATCTGGCGGTCGTCGACAATGCGGCTGCACCGGACCGCCGCACGCTGCAACGGCTCAAACGCGTCGTCGGCCGTCAGCGCGACATCTTCATTTTGCCGAGCGGCCGGCGCTGGTGGCCTCAATTCACAACGACCGCGCGCATCGCCGAAGACCTCGATTTCGAGCAGATCCAATACGTGCAAACCGCGCGCGGGCGGGTCGAACTGCGCTTCGTTTCGCGTATGGCACAACCGCTGCGAAATGAACCAGCGCTTATGATAAAGCTACGCGCAGCGGCGCCGGAACCGATCGAGTTCGTGCTCCGCCAAGTGCCGACGATCGCGCGGCACTCTTCGGGCAAATTTATCGACTATGTCTGCGAATTAACCGAACCGAACTGAGGCGGGGTGTCAGACCGCGAGAGCGTTCTGAGCCAGCCATTCATCCCAGGTGATCAGATGCAGCCCGAGCCGCGCAAGCAGGACAACATTGCGCTTGAGCCGGCGGTCGCTCTACGGGATCTGGCATGAGCCGTTCAAGAATATTTCGCCAGGCGGGCAAGGGGTCGGCACTGTATTGCTCGTTGACGTCGGCGGCCCCATCGAGTTGACGATATCGAACAGACTATCCGGCGAGGTGTCCGAATCCGGATCGTCCTCGCGATGACGGCGGATCAGCGACTTGTCGCTCTTGCCGAAATAGACCCGCAGGCCGCCCCACACGCCGTAGTTCTTGCTGCCTTCACCGACGCGTCCTTCGCCGAACAGCGACGCCATCATGCCGCGATTGAGGGCGAAGGCGTATTCGGTACCGAACGTGAGCTTGTGGGTACCGCTGGTATAGCGATGACCGATCGTGCCGCGCCAGTTGTCGGTGAAGTAGTAGTCGACCGCAACGCGGTCATAGAAGCGTGACACATTGCCGAGCATCGGCGTCGTCGTGGTCGTGAACAGCGTGCCGCCAGTGACAGCAGTCGATATTGTGCCAGTCGTAGAGACGACTTTGTTGTTGCCCCACTCCACGCCGGCCACACCACGCAACGTGACGCGACCGAGATAGGCTTCGCCCTCGCCGCCGAAATGGCCGACATGCACTCCGCCGAACTGATCCCAGTTCAGGTAATCGCCGGTGATGCCGAGCAGGCCCTTGCGCGGATCGCGCCAGAACAGATGGCCGCCGATCACACCAAAGAAGCGCTTATTGAAATCCGCGGCCGTCGCGTCGATTTGGGCGCCGAACTGTTGCCCGAGCGGAACCGACAGCGAGCCAGCCGCACCGTACAGGCCCTTGCTGGTATAGGCGCCGCCTAGGGCCTCGACCTTGCCGTTGATGCCGTCGACGGCTGTCGTCGACGGAGGCTTTTCGGCGGCGACTGCCGCACCCATGAAGGCGGCCGACAAGATCGTCGACGACAATAGCGCAGCACGAAACGACATTACGACGGCCCCCACACCCTACCGGGGTAGTGAGATTACAGAGCCTGCCTGTGGCAGTCGATAGATCGCAGGTCGACCGGCGGACATATCCATTATAATCGTCGCAAGCGTGGCATCGCGGTCACGCTGCAAGCCAAGGTATTAGAAAATCATCAGAATCTTGGAATATCCGGGAACGGCAATTTGCCGCCGGAAATGTGCATGCGGCCGAGCTCGGCGCAGCTGTGCAGCACCGGGAACACCTTGCCGGGATTGAGCAGGCCCTTGTCGTCGAACGCGTATTTGACGCGCTGCTGCTGATCGAGATCGATCTCGGAGAACATCGCCGGCATCAAGTCGCGCTTCTCGATGCCGACGCCGTGCTCGCCGGTCAATACGCCGCCGACTTCCACGCATAATTTGAGGATGTCGGCGCCGAAGGCTTCGGCGCGGTCAAGCTCGTCGTCCTTGTTGGCGTCATAAAGAATAAGCGGATGCAGATTGCCGTCGCCGGCATGGAACACGTTGGCGCAGCGCAAGCGGTATTTCACCGACATCTCTTTCATGCGCGCCAGCACCTGCGGCAGCGTGCGGCGCGGGATGGTGCCGTCCATGCAGTAATAGTCGGGCGAGATGCGGCCCGCCGCCGGGAACGCCGCCTTGCGGCCGGCCCAGAACAACAGCCGCTCCTGGTCGGAGGTCGACGCGCGCACCGAAACCGCGCGACAGGTTTTGGCGATTTCTTCGAGCCGCCCGATCAGATGATCGACTTCCGCCGTCGGTCCGTCGACCTCGACGATCAACAGCGCCTCGACATCGAGCGGATAGCCGGCATGCACGAATTCTTCCGTGGCGCGGATCGCCGGACCGTCCATCATCTCCATGCCGGCCGGAATGATGCCGGCACCGATGATGGCCGACACGCATTGCGCGGCGTCTTCCGACGATGGGAAGCCGACCAGCACCGCGCGCGCGGTCTCCGGCTTTTGCAGGATACGCACGGTGACTTCGGTCACCACGCCGAGCAGGCCCTCCGAGCCGGTGATCAGGCCGAGCAGGTCATAGCCGCCGGCATCGAGATGCGCGCCGCCGACGCGCAGGATCTCGCCGGTCATCAGCACGATCTCGCAGCCAAGCACATTGTTGGTGGTCATGCCGTATTTCAGGCAATGCACGCCGCCGGAATTCTCCGAGATATTGCCGCCGATGGTGCAGGCAATCTGCGAGGACGGATCGGGCGCGTAATAGAAACCGGCAGGGGCGACGGCGTTCGACACGGCGAGATTGGTGACGCCGGGCTCGACCACGGCGATGCGGTTCTCGAAATCGATCTCGCGCACGCGGTTGAACTTGGCCATGCCGAGCAGCACGCCGTCGGCGAGCGGAAGCGCGCCACCGGACAGCGAGGTGCCGGCGCCGCGCGGCACCACCTTGATGCCCTCTTGGTGGCAATAGCGCAGCACCTCGGCGACTTGGCCGGTGGTTTCCGGCAGCACCACAACCATGGGGAGCTGGCGGTAGGCGGTCAGCCCGTCGCTCTCATAGGGGCGCATTTCGCGCTCGCCCGCGATCACCCCCTCGCCCGGCACGATCTGACGCAGCGCGGCGACGATCTTGGCCCGCCGCCCCAACACCGCGGCGTCCGGTTCCGGCATCCGTACCGACATTGGTTCTGCTCCGCTGCTCGTTCCCGCCGACGATACCAGTGATTTGACGCCTTACACATAGCGTTGGCAAAAGCATTCGCAAAAGGGGGCAAGTTCCACACCAAGCCCCGGGGACGGCGCGCGGCGCCCCCCAGCCAAGAAAACAGGAGAACGACCGATGAAGGGACTATGGATGGCGGTGGCGGTAGCCTCGCTCGCGGCGGCGCAGGGCGCGTGGGCGCAGGATGCGAAGCTGGGCGAGCAGGTTTTCAGAAAATGCATGCCGTGCCACCGTATCGGCCCTGGCGCCAAGAACCTGGTGGGGCCCGAGCTTAACGGCCTCGATGGCCGCCATACCGGCATCGTGCCCGGCTACGACTATTCGGACCCCAACAAGAAATCCGGCATCGTTTGGAATGAAGAAACTTTTGAGAAGTATATCAAGGACTCGCGCGGTGTCATTCCGGGCACCAAGATGTTCTTCACCGGCATCAAGAACGAAAGGGAAGTTCACAACCTGTGGGCCTATCTCAAGCAGTTCGGCCCGGACGGCAAAACAAAGTAGCGGGATGCGTTGACAGGCCGGCGGCGGCATTTAGCCTCTGTTGACCTCGGTCAATGCCTGCCACTGCCAGAACTCTCATAAATACCTCAATTAGTTTGTCGAATAGATCGCATCGAGGCCACGCAGCCGGGAGATTTACACCATGATCAAAGA